>JALRGF010000214.1 GCA_023253495.1 Verrucomicrobiales bacterium | reverse complement strand
ATGCGCCGCGCCGACGTCATGTACGGCATCACCATGGAGGAATTCGGCGTCAGCAAACCGGTCGGCGTGAAACTCACCCGCGAAGACGAAGCCGCGGAAAAAGCGCGCCGCGCCGCCCGGGCCGAAGCCGCCGCCGCCGCCACGATCGCCGCCGCCTCCCCCGCCACACCGGAACCACCGCCCGCCGACGAACCGTCCGCGGACAGCCCGCCAGCCGAGGAAGCCAGCGCCGACACCACCGCCCCGGTCCTCGCTTCCTGATCCCCGCCAGCCGGCCACCCTCCATGCCGCAGGCCGGAAGCCGCGCCCCCGGCCCGGCCCCGCCCGCCAGAAGCGTCCAGCCCTGACCCCGCGCCCGCGCCCCGCGTTCATGACCGTCCCCGACCCCGACTCCGCCGAAATCACCCCCGAGGACACCGCCGCCTGGCTCGCCAAGGCGCCGGCGGACTTTCAGCTGGTCGACTGCCGGGAGCCCGACGAATGGGCGCTCTGTCGGATCGATGGGGCCACCCTCGTGCCGCTTTCCCAGTTCGCCGAACTGGCGCCGTCCCACCTGTCCCCCGACCGCCCGGTCGTCGTCTACTGCCACCACGGCATGCGCTCGCTGCGCGCCACCCACTGGCTCCGCAGCAAAGGGTACGAGGCCTGGAGCCTCGCCGGCGGCATCGATGCGTGGTCCGATCTCATCGACCCCGCCGTCCCGCGCTATTGAGGAACCTGCCGAGCGGGCGGAAGCGAGCCCGGGATCACGAAGGGCGGGCGGATGGCCGTGCTCCCGTTTCCGGAGGGCGGCCGCGAGGCGCGAAAAGTTCCGGTCCGCCCAGCCACCACAACTCCGATCCGCTTACATCTGGGTGTAGCAGACCGACGAACAGGGCATGTCCCAGTATTTCTTCAGCTCGTCATCAAGCTTGAGCAGGGTCAGCGAGACCCCGGCCATTTCCTGACAGGTCACGTACGGCCCGACCAGCGTCTTGTGCACCTTCAGGCCACGGGCATTGAGCAGCGCCTTGGCCTCCTTGAGCACAATGAGCAACTCCATCATCGTGGTCGACCCCAGGCTGTTGACCAGCAGCACCACCTCGTCCCCGGCCTCGAACGCCAAGTCGTCACCAAAAATGATGTCGAGCAGCTTCGGAGTCAGCTCGGCCGCCGTCTGCATCGGAAGCAGTCCCACCCCTTTCTCGCCGTGAATCCCCATGCCAAGCCCGATCTGGTCCTCGCTCAGCTCAAAGGTCGGGTGCCCGGTCGCCGGAATCGACCCCGGAGCCATCGAGCAGCCGACGGACCGGGTATTGTCCCGCGCCTTGGTCGTGATGCGCACCAGCTCGTCGAGCGTGCCCACCGTCGCCGCGGCCGCCCCGGCAATTTTCACAATCAGGACGAGGCCGGCAATCCCGCGACGGTCGTTCTTCTTGTCCGGCGGCGCACTCGCCACATCGTCCCAGATCAGAATGGTCTTCGTCTCAATCCCCTCTTCAGCCGCCAGCTCCGCCCCCATGTCAAAATTGAGAACGTCCCCGGCATAGTTCCCATACAGAAACAACACCCCGTTGCCCTGGTTCACCGCCTGCGCCGTCTCCAGCACAATGTCCGGCGGCGGCGCCGCAAAAATGTCGCCGCAGGCCGCCCCGTCCGCCAGATTCCGGCCGACCAGCCCATGGTAAATCGGCTCGTGCCCGGATCCGCCGCCCACCAGCAGCCCGACCTTTCCCGCACTCAAACCGTTCATCACAATGCCGCCCCGCCCCACTTTGCGCGCCATGCCATCATACGCCTCCACCAGTCCATCCAGGAGTTCGGCGGCACAATCGTTCGGATTATTGACGAGTTTTTTGATCTTGGGCATGGGGGCTTCAGGAAAAGATGGATGAAAAGGAATGGAGAACCAACACCACCAGTGAAACGGCAGGGGCCCCGCCCCGTCAAGACGATTTGGAGGGGCAGAGGCTTCCATCCACCCGCTTCCAAGTCCCATCCGAATTTGCTTTCGGGGTGCTGCCACCGCTGCAGAAGCCTGGGTCACGGGCAGGTGGGGTGGGCAAGAGGGCGTGAGCGGATCGAAGACACCCAGCTTTCTTCGCCCGCACCACTGAGGCCAGCGTGGGCATCAATCGAAGACATCCATTTTCCGGAGCCTCCCCGTTCGCAACGAAAACAGGAAGGCCGGGATCTGGCTGCAGTGCCCCTCGAAAAGTGGGTGTCTGCGATTCATCTGCGCGCCAAAAACCTCGCCTGGCTCCACGGCCACCGCGGTGCCCGCCAGCTCTACGCCACACCCGCGTAGCCGCCGGAACACGTTCCGAGCCGGATCGAAGCTGGCTCATATCCAGGCCATCACCGGGGCATAGGCCGCTCGCGCTTCAGGCCGCTGATTTTCGCGGGAATCGAACGCGAGCCACTCCTTGCTTCGCGGGGAATCGAGTTGCCGAACAAAGCGCACCCCAACTGTCGGTCCAGACCAATCCAATGCTCCTTAGGAGGACTGCCGCCGCGTTACAACCGCCGCGTTACAAATGTGGGTGTCTGTTAAATCGCGTGTGCCACCCTTCGCGCCGCCCCCGGAACCGTTCTCCGATTCCTCGCCTCGCTGCCAGTGGACCTCGTCGCCATAGCCAAAAAACCCCCACTTTCGAGGCTTGTCTTGATGCCGCCGCGGCACATAGAGTTGACAGCATGATGCAAGACGAGATTCTGAGGATGATGGAGCGAGACTGCCAGCTCGGCGCCGGGCGCCCCCGTTCCTGGAAGAAACCCGCCTCAGCCGCACCAAAAAAACGCCGAGGAAGCGCTTCGCATGACCGGTTGGCGGGAGGTGGGCGTGTTTCTGAGTGACCTTGATCTTCCCGGACTCACCGACCCCGCTTGATCGCCGTGGCCAGCGGTCCTGCCCCGCGGCTCCCGTCTCCTGCTGACACGGTGCATAGAGACCAGACCCCTACTCACCCCACCCAGCCATTGGCCCACGCCCCTTCCCCAACGCCGAGCCGCGAAAGCAAATTCCTTTCAGCTCGATTAAACCAACCTCAGCCTCAGC
>JALRGF010000211.1 GCA_023253495.1 Verrucomicrobiales bacterium | reverse complement strand
CCTCGATCTTTCCACCCTGCCGCTGGCCGGTGCCAGCGAGGTGCGCGTGCGCCTGCGCGTCACCGACACCCTGCCGGCCGGCCTCGGCGGACCGCAGTCGGCCACTGCCGAGGACATCCTCATCCGCCTGAACTGGGGCGCGGAAACATTCGCCCAGCAGACGCTCCGCAAACAGGAAGACCAGCTCCGCCGCGACCTCGAAAACGTCCGCAACGACCTCCGCGACCACCAGCGGCAGGCCGGCGAAAAGGCAGCCGAACTCCGGAACCCGGACCAGATGGACAGCGAACGCCTCCAGCAACTCGCGCATCTGACCGAAAAAACCGCCGCCAGCGCGGAACGGCTCAAGGAAATCGCCGGCAAAGCCGCCCAGAGCGCTTTCGCCGAACGCGCCGATGCCATCGAACAGACGGCCCGCAATCAGGTCCGCCGCGCCACCGAGTCGCTCGAGGAAATTCCCCAGTTCGACCGGCCGGAAGACCGGTCCCGCTCGGCGGAAGGCGCCCGTCAGGAATTGGAATCCGCCGCCCGCCAGATCGACGAGGTGCTCAACGCTTTCCAACAGGATCGCGAACAGGGGCAGGAACTGGGCGAACTGGCCAGCCTGGCCCGCGAACAACAACAGCTCGCCGATCAAGCGCAGCAGGCCGCACCCGCGCCCAACACCGCCAACGCCGCCAACCCGCCCGCCACTCCGGACGCGCCGCCCGCTCAGCCGGCTCAGACGGCTCAGACGGCTCAGACGGCCCAGACCGCGCCGACGAACCAGACGGCCGCCCCCATGCCACCGGGGGAACCCGCGGCCGCCACCGCCGCCACCAACCCGCTGACCGACCCGACAGCCACTCCCGAGCAGCGCCAGGAGGCATTCGACCGGTGGCAGCAGCAACAGGACAGCGTCGAACACCGCGCGCTCAATGCCGCCAACCAGTTCCAGCAGAAGGTGCCCGTCGACCGCCAATCGGACCTGGCGCAGCTCGCCACCCGCGCCCAGGACCTCGCCCGCCAGGCCGACGCCCTCTCCACCCGTCAGGATGAGGTCGCCACCCGTGCCGGCGTGGCCGCGGCCAGCCCCGCCGCCCCGCCGCCATCCGCTGCCGCCACGCCATCCGCACCGGCCGCCGCCTCAGCGCCCGCTGCCACCACCCCGCCGTCCGGAAGTCCGGCGCCCGCCCAGCAACAGGCGGAAGTGGCCACCGCCGCCAGCCAGCTTGCCGAATCACTGGCCCAATGGACCCGGGAAGCCGAGCGCGAACTGCGCCAGAACGGCAAAGCCGGATCCCAGGCGGCGGCCGCGACGACCGCCCTCCAGGAAGCCGCGACCAGCGGCCAGGACGCCAGCCGCTCGCTGGCCGCGGAAACCGGTCCGCCCGCCGCCGATGACACCGCCGCCACCCGGCCCGAAATTCCCACCCCGTCTCCCGGCCAGCAGGCGGTCGCCCGCACCGCCACCAGCCTGGACACCGCCGCCGCCGCCCTGCAGGAAATGGCCCGCACCCTGAGCGGCCAGGCGGAGGGCGTCACCGCCGCCACCACCGCCCTGACCGCCGCCACCGCCCAGACGAAACAGGCTTCGGATGCCGGCGACGCCGCGCGCGACGCCGGCCGCCAGGCCGCTGATCAGGCGCGCCAGTCACCGGAGACGACCCCGGAAGCCGCCGCCGCGGCCGAATCAGCCGCGCGCCTGCAAGCACTCGCGGCCACCGCCGCCGCCCCGGCCCAGCAGGCGGCCACCAACCTCGCGCTCGCCGCCGCCACCGCCCAGGCCGCCATGGGCCTGCCGGAAAATGCCCTCAACCAGCAGAACATGGGCCAGAACGGATCCCCCAAACCCGGCGACGGCCAGCAGGGGCAGAGCGGCCAGACCGCGGACAAGAACCAGCCGTCAAACCAGCCGGGCGCCGAAGCCACCGACGCCGCCGGTTTCCAGACCACCAAAGACTACGGTCTGCCGCCGGAACTGGCCCGGCTCGGCATGTCAGCCGATGATTGGTCGCGCCTCCGCGGGCTGGTCACGTCCGGCGCCGATGCCGCCGCCGGCGACCAGGTGCCCGCCGAATACCGCGACCTCGTCCGCGGCTACTTCCGGGCGCTTTCCTCCGGGGCCGCCGCGCCGCCCGGGCAAAAATGACCGCTGTTTCCGGCAGCCGCAAAGCACGTCGGGCTCATTCCTTGGTGATGGCCTCATCGGTGTTGAGGAGGACGCGGGCGATGACGGTGGCGATGGCGAGATCGCGGGCGGTGGTGCCGGCGGGCAGGTCGGGCGCGGTGGATTTCTGACCGGTGGCGGCCTCGGCGGGGTCGGCGGTGCCGTCGGCAAAGCGTTTTGTCTGGCGGGCGGCGAGCACGATGAGGTCGGTGAGTTCGGCCGGCTGCGGTTCGCGGCTGAGCACCTCGCGGAACGCCCAGCGGATGCGGGATTCAGTGGTGCCGCCGCCTTCGGTGAGCAGGCGGCGCCCGAGGGCGCGGGCGGCTTCCACGAAGAGGTCTTCGTTGAGGGCGGTGAGCGCCTGCATCGGGGTGTTGGAGCGGGCGCGGCGGACGCAGGAGGTGTCGCCGACCGGGGCATCGAACGACTGGAGCGCCGGGTACGGGGTGCTGCGGCGGCGGAAGGTGTAGAGGGCGCGGCGGTATTTGTCCGGGCCGGTGGCATTGACCCACGGGAACGGGGCATAGCTGGCCGGCGGGGAAAAGAGGTGTTCCGGCGCCGGGGTCATGACGCTGGGGCCGCCGATCGCCGGGTTGAGCAGACCGCTGGTGGCCAGGGCGATGTCGCGGACGATTTCGGCGTCGACGCGCAGGCGCGGCCCGCGGGCGAGCCGCCGGTTCCCGGGGTCGCGGGCGTAGGCGTCCGGTGTCACCGCGCTCTGCTGCTGGTAGGTGCGGCTGGTCATGATGAGGCGCAGGAGGTGTTTCAGGCTCCAGCCGCGGTCCATGAATTCGACCGCCAGCCAGTCGAGCAGCTCCGGGTGGCTGGGCGGTTCGCTTTGCACGCCGAGGTCTTCGGACGAGGCGACGAAGCCGGTTCCGAAGAGGTGTTGCCAGACGCGGTTGACCTTGGTGCGGGCGGTCGTCGGCGCGTCGCGGGAAACGAGCCAGCGGGCGAAGGCAAGGCGGTCGGTGCCGGCATCCGGCGGCAGCGGGTGGAGGACCGCCGGCACGCCCGGGGTGACCGCACGCCCGGGCTGCAGCCAGTCGCCGCGCTTGAGGACCGCGGTCGGGCGCGGCTCGGCGCGTTCCATGAGCGTCAGCGCGGTGGCCCCCGCCGGCCACTGGCTCCAGAGCGCCTCGATGCGGGCGGTGGCCTCGGCGGATTCCGGCCGCCCGGCGCGCCACGCCGCAAAGACCGTTTCCTGCTGGGCCGGCGAGCGGTGGGCGGCAGTGACGGCGAGCGCTTCGGCGACGCGTGGCGGGACGGCCGGGGGCGGCACCTCGGCGTCCCCGGTGACCGACAGCCGGAAGCGTCCGAGGTTGTTGTTCATGAGGTCGTCCGAGTTCCACCCGCCGTGGTTCTGGACCAGCCAGATGCTGAGGGTGCCGTCGGCCGGCACGGCGACCGGGCGTTCCGGATAAAAATGAATGACGCGCGGCTGGTTGCGGCGGCCCGGGCCGGCGTCGATGCCCCAGGCGGTCAGGTCGTCGCCGTCGATGGCATACGATGCCGGTCCGGTGACCCGGGTTTTGCCGGAGCGGTCGTCGAAATTCGGTTCCAGCGGCGAGCCGGGCGCCTCGCCGAAGTCGGCTTCGGCGCGGACAAAGGTCACGTTTTCGCCGCCGACGCGGGCGCGAAATTCAGTCAGGGCACCGGTCCCCTTGAACGACCGCCCCGGGCCGTGGCACGGCAGATTGGGGTCGGTGAGCAGCTCGAGGCGGAAGGCGGTGATCTGTTTGAGGGTGGTTTTTGCCGGCAGCTCCGCGCTGTGTTTGGTGGGGGCGTAGCTTTGCGCGAGATAGCTGCCGTCGGGCCGCGGGAGGTATTTGCTGCCGCCGAGCGAATCGAGGTTCCAGGTGCCGGTGAGTGTTTCCCAGGTCGGGGACGGCGC
Organism: Verrucomicrobiales bacterium; assembly: GCA_023253495.1. Classification (GTDB taxonomy): domain Bacteria; phylum Verrucomicrobiota; class Verrucomicrobiia; order Verrucomicrobiales; family V1-33; genus CAJBME01. The sequence continues at coordinate 3,770 of JALRGF010000211.1, read as the reverse complement.
TGCCTGCAGCCTCTGCTCCCACGCCGCCTGGTCCGCGGCCCAGTTGGCGTGAACTTCGCGCACACCGGCCTCGATTTCCGCCATCTGCGAGCGCAGGGTGCCGATCAGGCGGAGATCGGCGGGCGAATACACCACACGCTGCGGCTCGTCCCCGTTGTTCAGGAAGGCGAACATCCGGTAGTATTCCTCCTGCGAAATGGGGTCGAATTTGTGATTGTGGCACTGCGCACACTGGATGGTCAGCCCCAGCACGGATTTCCCCAGCGCGTCCATGCGATCGAACATCGCCTCCATCCGGAACTGCTCGGGGTCGACCCCGCCTTCCTCATTGACCATGCTCTGGCGCAGGAATCCGGTGGCCACAATCTGGTCCTGGGTGGCCTCCGGCAGCAGGTCCCCGGCCAGCTGCTCGATCAGAAACCGGTCGTACGGAAGGTCGCGGTTGTGGGCATTGATGACCCAGTCGCGCCAGAACCACACCGAATACCGCGGCGGGTCTTTTTCATAGCCCTGGGAATCGGCGTAGCGCGCGGCATCCAGCCAGTGCCGCGCCCAGCGCTCGCCGAAATGCGGAGAAGCCAGCAAGGCATCAATTCTCCGCGCCACGGCGTCAGGTGCGGCGTCGGCGACGAAAGCCGCCGTTTCGGCCTGGGTCGGCGGCAGCCCGGTCAGGTCAAAATGCAGCCGGCGCAACAACGTGGCACGGTCGGCCGGTGGCGAAAACCGCAGCGATTCGCGGGCGAGGCGCTGGGCGACAAAGGCGTCAATCGGGTGCGGGGGGGCGGGGGCCGCCTCGCCTGCGCCGTCGGCCTCCGCGGCGGCAGCCGGGGATCCGGTCGCCCCGCCGGCAGTCGCCGCCGCGTCCTCAGGCAAAGTGGACGCGGGCAGGGCGGGCACCGGCGGCCGCACCGGAGGAAGGAAGGCCCAATGTCTGGTTTTGTCATCGCCCGGTGCGGATTCCGGCCAGTCGGCCCCGGTGTCGATCCAGCGGCGGACGATTTCCTGTTCCGCCGCGCTGAGCCGCTCGCCCTTGGGCGGCATGGCGGTATCGGGGTCCTCGGAAATGATCCGCTGGTAGAGCCGGCTGTCCGCGCTGCGGCCCGGGACCAGCGCCGGGCCCGACTCGCCGCCTTTGAGCGCAAACGCCCGCGCATCGAGCCGCAGGTCCGCCTTGCTCCTGGTGTCGCTGCTGTGGCAGTCGAAGCATTTCGCGGACAGGATCGGCTGGATGTCGCGGGCGAAATCAATGGCGTCCGCCAGTTCCGCGGCCGGCGCGGCCCCCCGCACCGGCACGCTCAGCACCGGGATCGCCAGAACCGGGACGGCCAGCATGAGGGTGAGGGTGGCCGGTTTCATGCGCACGGGAATTCAAAGTGATGGTTCGGCTCGGTGAGCCATTGGTCGTGCCACGGCGAGTAGGTGCGCACGCGCACGGTGCGCCGGTCCGGCAGAAACTGCAGCAGCCGGAAAAACCCGCCGCCGTGCGGCGCTCGCTTCGGGTCGACGCCAGCCTGGTAGTTGGCCAGCATCTGGTGGACCGGCTGGCCGTGGGCACCGTCGTCCACCCGGTAGCCGGTGCCCGATCCCAGCACATGACCGTTGAGCATGAGGCGCATGTTCCGGTGCGGCGCGAGCAGCTTCCGCCAGATGTCTTCACCGTCGTTCACCCCGCCGGAGGCCGCGGCATCGCGAGCCAGCTCATAGTCTTTCGGATTCCACGTCTGGGCCTTGCCAAACCGCGCCCAGTCGTAGCGCGTGCTGTCATGAAACAGGTGCGCGTGGGTCGACACGATCACGCGGTGGTCGGGGCGGGCGGCCGCCTGCTCGCCGGCCCACGCCAGCACGGCGTCGCGCGGCCCGAACTCGAGCGCGAGTAACAGAAATTTGCCCCACGGGGTCTCCACTTCGTGCCAGCTGTTCTCCAGGCGCCCGGCCTCGAACAACCCGTGGGCCACGCTGTTCGTGTAATCATCCGCACTGAAAAAATCGTTCATCCTCGTGCTCCGGTCCTGGGCGCGGCCGCCGTCACCCAGATCGTGGTTGCCCGGCAGCAACGCGTACGGCACCCCGGCATCCCGCAGCACGCGGAACGCCTGTCGGGCATTCTCCCACTCGGTCACACTGTTCAGGTCCGTAATGTCGCCCAGTTGCGTGACACATCGGATGTCATGCCGGCTCCGGTGCGCCGCCACCCACTCGCACTGCCGCTTCAACACCGCGGGCGCACTCCGGGTCAGGTTCTGCGTGTCAGGAAACACCGCCAGCGTCCACGTGCCCGCAGGCGCATCCATCGGCGTGTCCGGCAATGCGGGCTCCCCGGAAGCCGCCTCCGTTTCCTCGCCCCATCCCACCCGGACCGCAGCCGTGGCCACCACCGCCGCCCCCAGGGGTTTCCAAAAATCACGACGGTTCAGTCTCATCGGTCTCAGCAGGAATTCAGCGCCTGACGCTCGCTCCCGGTCCCCGGCCCGCAACCGCTTTGTTCCCCCAGCCACCCACCCCCGGAAACAGCCGGCATGGCCCGCGGCGGCCACCGTCGATTCCCATTGTGCACGGGGTCGGAAAGCGGTAGGATTTGAGCGTTATGAAATCTTTCCTCTTCCCGGCCCTCGCTGGCCTCGCGCTCACCGCATCGGCCGGTGCCTTCGATGTGCCGAATTCCGCCCACCGCGCTCACGAAGTGCCCCAAGCCATCGCCGAAGCCACCAAGGGCAAACGCGGCATCGTCTTCGTCGCCAGCGATTCCTCACTGAAACCGAGTTGAGCCACCTGCTCCGGAACCGTCAGTTTGGCGGTGCTCAAGGAAGTCCGGTCGATCGGTGAAGTCGTCTTCGTCGACCAAGGTGAGAACGACAAGGTCCCCGAATCCATCCGCAGCCAGCTCTCCGGGACGATTCCCGTCGTGGTCATCGCCGATCCGAAAGCGGAAAAAGTCTACGGCCGCTACGACCACACCACCCTCAAATCCAAGGACTTCAATTCCATCTTCCGGCAGGCGAAAAAAGAACTGCGCGAGGACCTCAAAAACGGCGTGGCCACGTCCGACCCGCCAAGCGGCGGCACCCCGTCCCCCGGCGCCCCCACCACCCCCCCGGCCACCCCGAAGCCGACCGGTGCCTCCCGGTTCGCCAACCTCCCGTTCGAAACCTGGGAAAGTCTCCAGGGGACCACCATCGAAGCCAAAGTCGAGGACATCCGCGGCGACGAAGTCACCCTGAAAACCAAGGACGGCCGCCGCATCACCCTGAAACACATCCAGCTCTCCAGCCCAAGCCTCAAACGCCTCCGCGAAATCTCAGGATAGCCGCCCCTTTCCGGAAATTTTTCCCCGGAAATCAAACCCCCAACCGGCCGTTCCCTCAATCCCTCTTCAACGGTCATCGGTAAAAACATCCACATTTACCTTCATCTCCCCAACCGTCCGGGCTCCGGCTCCCCCGGCCCGCTCGGTCCGGACTCGCCCAGCCTCCTCCCCCTTTCCTTCAAGTTCCTTCCCCGGCCTCCTCCGACCCCCGGTTTCCTCCTCGCAAGGGCTGCGCTTCCGGTCATTATGACCCACGCACCGCCCATGGACGAAGTCCGCCCCGAAGGGAGGGATTTGCCCCGCATTTCCCTCTGTGTGCCATAACTTGTTAATCCACACAGAGGCTCAATTTCACTGTTCTGGTCGTAACTGACGGCCTCCCTGACGCCCCGAACTGACCAAGGGCTTCGACTGTATCTCAGCCGACCGGGACCTCGGCCAATGCGGCTGAGACCGTGGCCACGGA
>JALRGF010000184.1 GCA_023253495.1 Verrucomicrobiales bacterium | reverse complement strand
TGGGTATCGGGCATCATGGCCTGGTACCGTCAGGCGCTGTATACCAAGGGGGCTGAGCTCACCAATGCCGATGGCGAGGTGGTGCGCCTTGGCTTTACCGAAGAGGAGATCCAGGCGGTGCGCGACGCGAAGGGGCATCTGCCGCTGGGTGTGTACCTCCTCCAGCGCGTCCGCTTCCTGAGCGATGGGGCCATTCTCGGAAGCCGGGCGTTTGTCGACGAAGTCTTCAACCAGCACCGCGACCGGTTCTCGCCCAAGCGCCGCAGCGGCGCCCGCCGCCTGCACGGTCTGGCCCGCGACTGCCCGCTGCGCTGCGCCCGCGCCCTGCGCGTCCGCCCCACCGGCTGAGAGATCCCCGGTGGTTCCGCCCCCTGCCGTCGAAGCTCTCCTCGCCGTCAGCGCTCCCGATACCCCGCCCGCACCGGCGGCAGGGAGGTCCGTGCTCAGGAAGCGTGGCCATGCCCACGGGCAGGGCTGCTCCTATGGCGTTGGCGCGCCCAAATGGCGGAATGTATCCTCGAGACTGGATATAGAGCTCCCTGTACTCTCTGCTCTCTGCTCTCTTTAGCCGGAAAAGAGGCCTTCCACCCCTTCACTGATACCAATTTTTACGCTCGGACAGGTAACATGCTCAGCGCTTGCCCCACCTGGACAGGTATGCTGTGAGCATTCGCCACACCTGGACAGGTATGCTGTGGACATTCCCTGGACAGGTATGCTGTGGACATTCATGAATTGTAAGCGCGTGGCGAACAATCCGGCCTTCACCAGATGGGGGAAAAGGTGCGCTTTCACAACTTACTGATCCTTCGTGCCTCTTCGGGGCATCTGTGGTTTCAGCTTCTTTTCAAGGTTTATTCCGCGGCCTCGATGAAGACATCGACCTGCTGACCGACGTAGACTGGCGGGTGGTCCGGGCGCGGCAGGGCGTAGATGACCTGGAGGACGCGGGTGTCGACCCGTTCGGTGCTGGCCCCGGTGAGCGAGACCTTGGGGATGACGAAGGGTTCGATGCGTTGGAATTCCAGGGGAAAGCTGACGTCCGGCATGCCTTTGAGGTTGGCGCGGGCCGCGGTGCCGGGGCGGATGCGGCTGGCACTTTGTTCATCCACGTCGACGCGCACCTGGAGGCGGTCGGTATCGCCGAGGATCATGGCCGGCGCTTTCGGGGTGGTGCCGGCGAATTCCCCGGCCCGGATGTTGACCTGGAGCACGGTGCCATCGCGCGGGGCGCGCACGGTCAGGCGGTCGATGAGGGCTTCGGCGCGGGAGCGGGCGGCGGCGGCCTCGACGGCGGCGGCGCGGGCGGCGGCGAGGCGGGCCTCGGCCACACGGACGTCGTTGCGGCGGTCATCAAGGTCTTCCAGGCTGATGGCGCGGCTTTCCTTGAGCGCGTTGAGGCGCGTGAACTGCGCCTGCATTTTGGCCAGCTGCGCCTCCTCAACGGCGATCTGAGCCGCGGCCACGTCGGCTTTGGCGGTCAGGGCGGGCAGCTCGGCGCGCAGCTCCCGGTCGTCGAGCTGAAAGAGCGGGGCGCCGGCGGTGACCGACTGGTTGACGGCGACGTCGATCCGTGTGACCAGCCCCGGGGCAGGCACGCCGATGGCGACATTTTCACTGAGCGCTTCAAGGATGCCGGTGCCGGCCACGGCGGAGCGGAACGGTTTGGCCGCCGGCGCCACCGGCGGCTCGCCGGGCGGCGGCATTTGTTTTTCCTGCTGGGTGCGCGCGACCGCGGTGATGGCGTAAAACCCGGCGGCGGCCGCGAGCAGGCTGCCGTAGCGGAGCAGATGCGAGATGAGGTTCATGGCGTATCTGGGAGGTGGAACGGGACGGTTTCGTGGACGAAGTGCGGGGTTTCGCCCGGGCGGTTGGACTCGACGGCGACGATCATGCCGTCGTCCATGCGGGCGATGCGGTCAGCGTACGAAAAGATCCGGTTGTCATGCGTGACGATGATGACGGCGCGGCCGGGGGCGCGGGCGACATCGCGGAACAGACCGAGCACGATCTCGCCGTTCTGGGCGTCGAGCGCGGCCGTCGGTTCATCGCAGATCACCAAGGGCGGCTGGTGGACGAGGGCGCGGGCGATGGCCACCCGCTGCTGCTGGCCGCCGGAAAGCCGCGCCGGCCGTTCGCGCCAACGCCCGCCCATGCCCACCGCCTCCAGCGCCTCGCGCGCTTTCGCCATCGCCCGGCGCGCCCCCACCCCCTGGATCAGCAGCGGCACACTCACGTTTTCCGCGATGCTCAGGGTCGGGATCAGATTGAACTGCTGGAAAATGAACCCGATGTGCCGCGCCCGGAACGCGGTCAGCGCGCGCCCGCTCATCGCATGCAACGGCTTTCCGAAAACCTCGATCGTTCCCTGATCGGGACGCAGCGTGCCGGCCAGCGCGCTGAGCAGCGTGGTCTTGCCGCAGCCGGACGGACCGACCAGCATGAGGATCTCGCCGGTGCGCGCCTGCAGGTCGACCTGCTTGAGGACATGCAGCCGCGCCGCCCCGGAACCGAAGCTTTTTTCCACTCCGCGGACATCCACGGCGACAGAAGATGGGACGGATGAGTCAGGCACGGAAAACCATCGCGGGTTCGTAAAGGCCGAGCCGGATCACCCCGAGCAGCGCGGCAAAAAAACAGATGACCTGGATCACCGCAAAGGCGGCCAGCGGCACCACCCCCGGCATAAAAAATGGCGGCTGTCCGTTCTCCAGGGCCCCGGTCGCAAAACCCGCAGTGAACAGCAGCCCGATACCAAACCCGATCACCCCGACCGTGAACGACTGGATCCAGAGCATCAGACTGAGCCGCAGGTTCGATACCCCCATGGCCTTCAGCGCACCGAAGTTCTTCAGGTTGTCGAGCACAAACGCATAGAACGTCTGGCTGGCAATGGCCACCCCGACAATGAACCCGATGACCACCGTGGTCCCGAAGGAAATCGGAATCCCCGTGTTCTTGATATACCACCAGATGGTCGAAGTGTTGAAATCACCCGCATCCGAACCGAACCCGCGGTTCACATACGCCCGCAACCCGGTCTTCCGCGCGATCGCTTCCGCTGCCGCCCCCGCGTCCACCCCGTCAGCCGGAGCCGCCAGAATCGCCGAAAGCATCTTGCGCTGCGGCGGCGTGTACTGCAGCGCCCGCTCATACGTCGTCCAGACGTACGGAGCCCCGGTGAACGATCGCATCGCTTCGCAGATGCCGACCACCCGGGCTTCCTGATCGTTGATCTCAAAGGTCGAGCCGATGCCGATCGGCCGTTTCCGGTCGACCGACAACCGCTCCAGCGCCACCTGGTCCACGATCACCGTGTTCGGCAGGCGCAGGTCGTCCAAACGCCCCTGCTGCAACCGGACCGGCCCGCCCGCCAGCGAGCCGGCATCAATGCCGACCAGCTGCACCGTCTGGAAATTCCCGTTTTCCAGGCGCACCTTCTGAATGCCCGAATACAGCGGCATCGCCCAGCGCACTTCCGCAACCGACCGGACCAGTGCCACATCGGTGTCCCGCAGCGGATTCAGTTCATTGACCTGTTGGACTTTCGGTTCGACGACATACAGCGGCGCCGCCACATTCTTGAGCGTCGCCGTCGTCCACAGGATCAATCCGCAGAAAACCGAAACCTGCTGCACCATCAGGAACGTGGCGAAGACGAGACCGGCAAGAAGCATCAGATACTTTGCCGTGTCTCCAAACAACATCTTGAGGGCAAGGCGGAACATGAGAAAACCCGGGCCGGCCGTAGTCGATGATCCCTACGATCACTTCCGCGGAAAAGAAACGCCGGATTGAGGAAAGGAGTGTCATTCTCCGGCCCTCAAGGAGGATGATCCCAAGGATTCCCATGTCGTCCCGGGACCGCCGCAGAAGTCCCCTGCGGCTCGACGCCACCGCCCGTTCGCCATGGAAAAC
>JALRGF010000154.1 GCA_023253495.1 Verrucomicrobiales bacterium | reverse complement strand
AGAGCGGCGTCAGGAGCAGCCCGAAAATGGTGACACCGATCATCCCGGCAAAAACGGCCGTGCCCATGGCGCGCCGCATTTCGGCCCCGGCTCCGGTGCTGACGACAAGTGGCCAGACGCCGGCGATGAAGGCGATTGAGGTCATGAGGATCGGGCGGAGACGGAGCCGGGAGGCGACCAGCGCAGCCTCGGCCGGGCTCAGGCCTTCATTCTGTTTTTCGCGGGCGAATTCGACGATGAGAATGGCGTTTTTGCAGGCCAGGCCGACCAGCACGATCAGGCCGATCTGGGTGAAGATGTTGTTGTCGCCGTGGCTCAGCCGCACCCCGATGAGCGCGCTGAGCAGGCACATCGGGACGATCAGAATGATGGCCAGCGGCAGGCGCAGGCTTTCGAATTGCGCGGCCAGCACGAGGAAGACGAGGAGGATGCAGAGCGGGAAGATGACGAACGCGGTGTTGCCGGCGAGGATCCGCTGGTAGACGAGTTCGGTCCACTCGTACTTGATCCCGCGCGGCAGCGACCCGGCGGCCAGCCGGGCCATGGCGGCTTCCGCCTCGCCGGAACTGACCCCGGGCGCACCACCCCCGTTGATCTCGGCCGACGGATACGCATTGTACCGCTGCACGCGGTCGGGACCGAAGCTGTCACTCACCCGTACCAGCGAGCCGATCGGCACCATGGCTCCCTCCGTGTTGCGCACCCGCAGCTTGCCGATGTCCTCCGGCGTCCGCCGGAACTCGCCGTCAGCCTGCACCACCACCTGGTAGGTGCGGCCGAAACGGTTGAAATCATTCACGTACAGCGAGCCCAGATAAATCTGCAGCGTGCCGAAAATTTCCTGCAGGGAGACCTGCTGCGACTTCGCTTTCACCCGGTCGACGTCCGCCTGCAACTGCGGCACGTTGAGCTCAAAACTGGAAAAAATGCCGGCCAGCTTCGGGTCCTGCCGCGCCTTGGCCATCAGGTCCTGGGTCGCCTGGTAGAGCGCGGCATAGCCGAGGCTGGCCCGGTCCTGGATCTGCATTTTGAACCCGCCGATGGCCCCGAGGCCGTTGACCGGCGGCGGCTGGAAGATGAGGACGAGAGCGTCCCCGAATTCCATGAAGAATTTCTGCTGCAGCGCCTCCTGGATCCCCTTGCCGCTCAGCTCCGGGGAGCGCCGGTTTTCGAAGTCATCCAGTCCGACGAACACGATACCGGCATTCGAGCTGTTGGTGAATCCGGCGATCGAGAGCCCGGGAAAGGCGATGGCGTCCTTCACCCCGGGGTGGGCCAGACAGATTTCCGACATGCGCTTGAGCACCCCCTCCGAGCGCTCCAGCGAGGCGGCATTGGGCAGCTGGGCAAAGGCGATCAGGTACTGCTTGTCCTGCACCGGCACAAACCCTTCCGGGACCGTCTCAAACTGCCGCTTGGTCAGCCAGATCAGCCCGCCATAGAGCGCGAAAACCACCACCCCGTACCGGATAGCCCGGGCCACCACCCATCCATAGCCTTCGGCCCCGGCCTTGAACACGCGGTTGAAACCCCGGAAAAACCACCCGAACAGAAAATCAATCCCCCGCGAAAACCAGTCGCCGCGCGCCCCGCGCGGCTGGAGCAGCAACGCGCAGAGGGCCGGCGAGAGCGTCAGCGAGTTGAAGGCCGAGATGACCGTGCTGATGGCGATGGTGATGGCGAATTGTTTGTAGAACTGCCCGGTCAGCCCGCTGATGAAAGCCGTCGGCACAAACACCGCGCACAACACCAGCGCCGTCGCGATGATCGGACCGGTCACCTCGTTCATCGCCCGCCGCGTCGCCTCCAGCGGCGACAGCCCGAGGCCGATGTTCCGCTCGACGTTTTCCACGACCACGATGGCGTCGTCGACCACAATGCCGATGGCCAGCACCAGACCGAACAACGACAGCGCGTTGATCGAGAACCCGAGCAGGTGCATCACGGCGAAGGTCCCGATAAGCGAGACCGGCACCGCGGCCAGCGGAATGATCGAGGCCCGCCACGTCTGCAGGAACACGATCACCACCAGCACCACCAGCACGATCGCCTCGAGCAGCGTGAGCACCACCGCGTCGATCGACTTCC
>JALRGF010000070.1 GCA_023253495.1 Verrucomicrobiales bacterium | reverse complement strand
GCGCACCGGCAGGTTCTGGATGCCGATGTCGTGGACGGCCATGTCGTAGGCGCGCTGGAAAAAGGTCGAGTAGATCGTGAGGAAGGGCTTCAATCCCTGCACGGCCTGGCCGCAGGCGAAGAGGGCGGCGTGTTCCTCGGCGATGCCGACGTCGAAGTACCGCTGGGGCACTTCCTTTTTGAAGACGGAAAGCCCGGTACCGCCGGGCATGGCGGCGGTGATGGCGGTGAGGCGCGGGTCGTTCCGGGCGAAGCGCACGAGGGCGTCGGCGAAGATCTGGGAGTAGGTGGGGGTGGCGGTGGCCTCGGTTTCGCCGGTTTCGGTTTTGTACGGGCCGAGGCCGTGGAATTTGCCGGGGTTGTCGACGGCCGGTTTGTATCCGCGACCTTTTTCCGTGAGGATGTGGAGCAGGACCGGTTCGTGCTGGGATTTGAGGAACTCGAACATCCGGATGAGGGCGGTCAGGTCGTGACCGTCGATCGGGCCGTAATAGCGCAGGCCGAATTCCTCGAAGATGACGCTGGGGGCGATGAGGTTTTTGGCGCCTTCCTCCAGTTTGCGGGCGAGTTTTTTGGCGGTGGAGCCGCCGACGCGTTCGATGATGGAAGAGGCGGTTTCGCGGAGGTGGCTGAACGTCGGGGTGGTGGCGACCTTGTTGAAGTATTTGGCGATGGCGCCGACGTTGCGGTCGATGGACCATTCGTTGTCATTGAGGACGACGATGAGCCGTTTGGTCGAAGCGGCGATATTGTTGAGCGCCTCGAAAGTCGGGCCGCAGGTGAAGGCGGCGTCGCCGGCGATGCAGACGACGTGGTCGTCGGTACCCTGGAGGTCGCGGCCGACGGCGAGGCCGAGGGCGGCGGAGAGGGCGGTGCCGGCGTGACCGGCACCGTAGCAATCGTGCTCGCTTTCCGTGCGCAGGCAGAACCCGTTGAGCCCCTGATAAGTGCGCATGGTTTCGATGCGGTCCCAGCGACCGGTGAGCATTTTGTGGACGTAGGCCTGGTGGCTGACGTCGAAGACAAATTTATCCTTCGGGGTATCGAAGACCCGGTGCAGGGCGATGCTCAGTTCGACCACGCCGAGGTTCGGGCCGAGGTGGCCGCCGGTGCGCGAGAGGGCGGTGATGAGTTCGGTGCGGATGGCCTCGGCGAGTGCCGGCAGCTCCTTTTCGTCGAGTTTCTTCACATCGTCCGGTCCGGTGATGGTGAAGCGCGGGGCGGGAGCGGGGCTGGTGGCGGGTTCAGGCATGGATACGAAAGAAGGCGACACGGAGGACCGCAGAGTGTTGCGCTCCGGAGGGTGCGTCAAGGACCGGTATGGCGGTTGGCGGTTGGTGATTTGCGGCCGGAGATCGGAAGGAGGAGGTCAGGTATCGGAAGTGGGAGGGGATTGAATGTTTGAAGATTTCTGTAACTCCGGCGGCATGATGGGTCAGTAAGCGTGTACCATGTCTGAGATCCTTGACAATGCGGAGTGTCCGCGCTGCGGGAGCCCGGTGCCGCCGGACGCTCCCGGTGGCCAGTGTCCCAAGTGCCTGCTGGGTGCGGTGGCGGCTGCGAGCGAGCTGCCGGTGCCGCCGCCGGTTCGCGGCGAGTGGCCGGCGTTGGAGGAGGTGCGGGCGGCGTTTCCCGAGTTGGAAATCGAGAGTGAAATCGGCCGGGGCGGCATGGCTGCCGTGTTCAGGGCGCGGCAGCGGCATCTTGATCGGTTGGTTGCCTTGAAAGTGTTGGTGCCGTGGCTGGCGGCGGAGCCTGGGTTTGCCGGGCGGTTTTCGCGGGAGGCGCGGGTATTGGCGAAGCTGAATCATCCGAACATAGTGACGATTCATGATTTTGGGCAGGCCGGTCGGTTTTTTTACCTGCTGATGGAGTATGTGGACGGGGTGAGCCTGCGGCAGGCGATGCAGGCCGGGCGGTTTGCTCCGGCGCAGGTGCTGGGTCTGGTGCCGAAGATTTGTGATGCTCTTCAATATGCGCACGGCGAGGGAGTGCTGCACCGTGACATCAAACCGGACAACATCCTGCTTGATGCGCGCGGGCGCGTGAAGATCGCGGATTTCGGCATAGCCAAGCTGGCGGGGGAGGGGGAACCGGCGATGACGTTGACCCGGAGCGGCATGAGGTTGGGCACGCCGGCCTACATGGCGCCGGAGCAGGTGGAGAAGCCCGGGGATGTCGATCATCGGGCCGACATTTATTCGTTGGGAGTGGTGTTGTACGAGATGTTGACCGGCGAACTTCCTCTGGGGCGGTTTGCGGCGCCCTCGGAGAAGGCGAGCGTGGATGAGCGCATTGACGAAATTGTCTTTCGCACGCTGGAGAAGGAGAGGGAGCGCCGGTACCAGAGTGCGGAGGAAGTCAAGACGCGGGTGGAGGGGTTGGGCGGGCCACCGCTGCCGCCGCAGCCAGCGGGTCCGGGGGAAGGGCCGGCGGGGCATCGGGCGGCCGGTGGGGTGACCGCGCCGGGAGGCGCGTCGATGGACGATCCGCTGAGCCGCAAGGCGGTGGCGGGCGCGGTGGCGACCGGACTCAGCCTGTGTGGTGTGGTGGTGCTGGTGCCGGCGTGGACGGTGTCGGCGACGCGGGTGTCGCATGGGCCGATGGACCCGCCGCCGGGAGCGGGAGGGGAGACGGTGGTGATGATGGTGTTGCTGATGGTGCTGCTGGCGGGGCTGTCGGTGTCGATGCTTTCCGGCATTCTGCTGGGGGCTTCGGCGTTGAGCGACATTCACCGGAGCGGCGGTCGCCGGCGCGGGGCCGGATTGGCGGCATTTGCCGCGCTGGCCTGGCCATTGATGATTCTGACCGGGGCGGGTGCCGGGTTGTGCGCCAAGCTGGGCGAGGTGCTCTTTGACGGGATTTTCCGGGTGGCCGGCCGGGAATGGCTGAAGGGCATGGTCTTCCTGTCGGGGCTGGGTGCGGTGCTTTGGCTTGACGCGACGCTCATCCGCAGGGTGTTGCTCTGGGCCCGGGGTGTGGGCGAGCCTCGACCGGCAGTACCTTCGCCGATGTCGGCGGCCACGGTGGCGGGGCCGGCGGTGGCACCGGCGGTCGGGAGCGTGTCAAAGACGTCGGGGCTGGCGTTGGCGGGAGGCATTGTGATTCTTGTCTCACTGATGCCGGTGGTGCTGTTGTGGGGGATTCTCTGGTTTCCCCTGATTATGGCGGGTGGTCTTGGAGGTGCCGGGGTGGGGCTTGGAACTGCGGAAATTGTGATTGCGGTTTTTGCGAGCGGGGTGCCCGGGTTGGTGGGAACGATACTGGGAGTGATGGGGATGCGGGCCATTCGCGAGGGTGGCGGGCGCTTGAGTGGGGCCGGATGGGCGGTTCTGGGGGGGCTGGGGTGGCTCGTGGTGCTGGTCTTTGGCCTTGGACTGGCTTTGGGGGCGCCGGTGGCCCGCGGGGTGCCGGGAGTCTGGGGCGGGATGCTCAGTGCGCTGCTGGGTCTCGGGCTGCCGGCCTTGGCGGCGGGCCGGCTTTTTCGTGCCGGTCTGGCGTGGACGACGGGTGGTGCGACCGGGTCGGTTCGCGCGAGAGGTGCCTCGTGGCCGACGGTCCTGTTTGTACTGGCGGCCGCTATTCAAGTGAGGCTCGCTGTGATGAGAGATCCCCAGGGTCGCCGTGGGCAGGTGGGGGAGGTGCGCGAAGCTCACTCCGGGATGGATGTCACTCGTGCGGAAGTGGTGGTCCGCCACGTGGAACTCAGGGCGGAGTTGCGACCGGACGCGGCGGTACCGCCGTTGCATCGCCTGGACCTCACCCTGTCGGCGTCGATGACAGGCCGGAGGAAGGTGGAAATCGAGTATTGGCGGCGCGTCGTGGGGGAGAGGGCCGTGGAGGTGGCGTTGATGCCGGAGAGCCGGATCGTGAGTAAAATGGTGATGCCGGATAGCCGGATGGTGAACATCATGGGCAGCGGTGCGGTTCTTTCGATTCAGCGGGAGCTCAGCCTGGAGATTCCCGAGGGTGCGGGTGAAGACGTGGCGCAGGAGGCGGTCCGACAGATCATTAACGGCTGGCTGAACCAGAGCCGCACGCTTCGGCTGGACCGGCCGGAGCGGCTCTTCGAGATTGGACTGCCGGGAGGAGACCGACTGGAAGCCGTGGTGGTGCAGCGAAGCGCCATCGATACCCCTTGAGCCGTGCCATGTCCGTTCCGAATTCCGAGGCTTTTTCCCCGACCCGCTGGACGCTGGTGGTGGCGGCGCGCGGGCAGACCGCTGCGGCGCGGACCGCCCTGAGCGAATTGTGCGCGGCCTATTATGCGCCGGTGGTGGCGTTTCTCCGCCGCGAGGGCCGGAACGACGACCAGGCGCGGGAGCTGGCGC
>JALRGF010000026.1 GCA_023253495.1 Verrucomicrobiales bacterium | reverse complement strand
TTGTAAAAAAACTCATGTGATCCGTTCCCCGCCGTGGTCAGCCCGTACAGCCACCGGTCGCCCGCATCCATCAGCGACCGCGGCCCGACCGGCACCCCGCCGGTCGGCGAAATCAACCGCAAGGGAGTGCCCGGACCACCGGCGGGCGGCACCGAAAAAACCAGACCGTACTCGCTGCCTTCACTCGCACCGATTCCATAAATCAATCCGTCGCTGGCCAGCAGCGGCGTGAAGGCCGGCGGGAACGGCAGGCGGTCGGTATTCACCGTGCCGAACCCGCTGCCATCTTTGTTGAGAGCAAACAACCCCGGAACTTCCGGCGAGACCTGGTTGCCCGCTCCGTACAGCCGGCCGTCCGGCCCTTCGATCAATTCCCCGCGGAGCCGGCGGGTCCGGTAATCAGCATAGTGAATCACTTCATATCCCGATCCGTCCGGCATCACGCGGTAAATCCCGCCCTCCACCCCGCTGTCGGTCGGGCTCGAACCCGACGACAACAACCCGTACAACCGCCCGTCACCCGCCTGCATCACCCCGCCGGAAGGCGCGAAGGGTTCGTTGAACGATGGACCGAAGTCCCGCAGCACCTGGTAACCGCTGCCGTCCTTCCCGATGCGGAAAAGAACCCCCCGGTCGTGAACCCCGCCGTTGGCAAAAACCCCGTACAGCAAGCCATCGCCCGCCTCGTGCAGCGGCCCGACGTGCCGCAGAAAACCATTCGCCCCGGCAGCCAGTGTCTTCAGAATCCGGTACCCGCTGCCGTCCTTGGCGACCCGGAAAACGACGCTGCGCGTGGCCACATCGCCATCGGCCAGCCCGTAGAGCAGGCCGTCGCGCCCTTCGATCACCCCGGTCTTGCCGAGCAGCGTCGGCGCTCCCTCCAGCGCCTTGACGAGCTGGAATTTCCCCGTCGCCGGATCAAAGGAATACACCGCGCCACGGTCGACATCCCCGTTCCGAAAGGTCGTGCCGTAAAGCCGGCCGTCCGACGCCGCGGTCAGCCGTCCCGAAGGATGGGCCGGCTGGCCGGCAGCCCCAAAATGATGCACCGCCCCATAGCCGCCCCCGTCTTTGCGCACCGCATACAGCACACCCCCATTAAACCGCCCGCCCCGGAAACACACACCATAAAGCCGGCCGTCCACCCCCTCGGTCAGCCCGCTCTGCGGCAACACCCCGGTGACATCCGGATCCCCGAAATGATGCACCACCCGGAACGCCGGCGCCGCCACCACCACGGGCAAAACTGAAAACGCCACCACCCAGGCCAGAGAGATCCGGACGCAGCAGGCGAGACGCAATGACCACATGGGCACAGTCGGGAACACGCGGCCTTCAGAAGCAACCAGAGAATCACCTCCGCAACCGGATCCGCACGGGTTCCCGGTCGACAGGGCAAAAGCCGTGAGCGGGCAAAGGCCGGAGCTTTGGGAGCCACAGGGTGAAACAGGGTACCTGTCCAGCGGTGCTCCTGTCCAGCGGTGCTGGCGTGGAAGCGGCAACCGCCTGCTTCAAAACAAGTGTGTGTTCCGCTCTCCTGTCACCGTTCTTGTGGCGCTCGGGGTGGATTCCGCCTCCCGGTTTTTCCATTCCCAGGGAATCCCAACCGGGAGGGAGCCGACGGAAGGGAAGCACCGTCGGTCGCGGCCACTGCATGCCGCCTCAGTGAGTATACGCGAGGTCGCGCTCGGGGACGATCGACCAGCGGGCGGCCGCGCCGCGCGTGTCGTCGTCGAGCGGCCAGTTGTCCGGCAGGTCCGGACCGTCGTGAGCCGGGTGGGCTCCCTTGAGTTTCATGCACCCGCGGTTTTCGCCCAGAGCGCGGATGAAGGCGAGTTCCGAGGCATCGAGCGCGCAGCCCGGCGGGACGGCGGCCAGTTCGGCCAGTTTGTCCTCGATCGGGCGCGCGCCTTCGCCGATTTCCTGGGTCAGGGTGGGTACGACGTTCCGGACGGCTTTCTGGCCGAGAGTCCAAGCGCAGGCGAGCTGGAGCAGGGTGAGGCCGTGTTTTTCGGCGATCGGGAGGAGCTGTTCGACCTTGGCCATCGACGCCTCGACCCAGCCGGCCGGGCGGTAGCTGCGGTGGTCCCATTTGGCGAATTCGTGGCCCGGGCGCACGTCGCCATGGAAGATTCCGCCGAAGTCGACCACCCGCGCCATGATGTCGACGCCGTGTTTTTCGGCGGCGCCGAGGACAAATTCACCCGGCCACGGCTCGAACGGATTGAGAATGATCATGGCCCAGTCGATCAGACCGTCGAAGCGCTCGAAGTTGAGGATGAGGTCGAGTGAAAACCCGTTGGCCGGCCCGGGGGCGACGCCGAGCAGGCGGGTCAGGCCGGCTTCGCGGAGCGAGTCCATGCCTTTCCAGACCGCGTCGCTGGTGTAGCCGATGCGGTCCGGGTTGTGGAGGAGCAGGGCGTCGAAGCGGTCGGTCCCGCAGCGTTCGAGCGACTTCTCGGCGGCCATGCGCAGGTAGCTTTGATAGTCCTGCGGCCCGCGCAGGCCGGGGTTGGTGAAGCGCGGGAAGCCTTTGGCGCCATCGCGCTGGCCCTGGTAAAAGTCGTGTCCGATGATGCCGACAAGCGCATAGGTGTCGCGCGGCACACCTTTCATGGCCTCGCCGAAAATGGTATCGGCGGCACCGTTGCCGTAGACGTCGGCAGTCACGAAAGTGCGCACACCCTGGTCGTACGAGCTGCGGATCAGGGCGATGAACCGGTCGTCGGCCACCGGTTCCCCGTAGTGCATGTACCGGCCGCCGTTCCAGAGGCCGAAGGCTGAATGCTGAATGGTCATCGGGCACGGTGAAAGCGCCGGCCCGGGCGCGCAAGCGTCGGATCAAAGCTGGCCGCCTGAGTCGTGCTCAGCCGGAGCCTGAGCTCCGGGGAGCGGTTGATCCCGCCAGCGCGCGTGCAAAGGACCGGAGCCACGGGGGACGGGGGACGGCAGTTCGGTGGCAGCCTCGGGCGGCCGCACCTGCGCGGCCGACAGCGCGTACACCCCGAACCAACGCTGGCTGCCGCCCGACGCTCCCCGTACCTGCAGGGTGAGCGGTTGGCCTGCGGTCAGCCGGTCGCCGCGCACCCGCAAGGTGAATACGCCATTACTGTCCTCCGGGCCCGCTTCGCGTGGCTCGTAGCGCAGGACCACCGTGCCGTCATGACTGGTCCATTCGCGCTCGGTCAGAACCACCCCGAAAGACAGCACCGGCTGCCCGTCGAGCGACAGCGTGAACGCCCCTTCGGGCTGGCTGAGGTAGCCGAGGCCGCCGGCAAAACGGAACTCATGCCACGCCCTGGCCACCGGAGCGGCCGGTGCCGGTGCCGTGCGCCACTCGACACGCTGCGCCCCATCGGTCAGGTGGCAGTGCGCGAAGGGCAGCGGCCCGAGCCAGCTCCCATATTCAAACAGGGTGGAAGCGGCTGTGACCGACACCAGGCCGTTCGCCTGATCCGGGCCGAAAGAGGCCCGCGCTGCGGCCGCTGATTCCGCCGTGGCGCTGCCCAAAGCGCGGACGGCACCCCCTTTGAGAAACGCGATCAAATCCGCCATTTCCGCCGGGGTGATCGCCTGCTCCAGACCTTCCGGCATCAACGACACCGGCGACGGCCGCATCGCCCGGATATCCGCGCGGACCACCGTTTCCTGCCGCCCGGCCGGCTGGCTCAGCGTCAGGGTGGCCGCGGTCTCGTTGCCGACCAGTCCGGCCAGAGAACGCCCGTCGTTCAGCTCGACCTCGTAGGTCAGATACCGCGGCTCGACGATTCCGTTGGGATTGAGGATGGCCTCGAGGAATTCCGGCACCCCTTTGCCGCGGAAGGCCGCGAGATCCGGGCCGATCGATTGCCCGAGGCCGCGCACCTGATGACACAGCGCACATGTGCGGCGGAATACCTCGCGCCCCCGGTCCTCATTTCCCGGCTGGCCGGCCGTCTCCCGGTAAGCTGCCAGCACCTCGGCGCGCCGACGCGGCTGAAATGCCGCCAGCACCGCCTCCGCGCGCGTGCGCACCCCGGCGTCCGCATGAGCCAGCCAACGGTCGCGCCGCGGCACGGGAATTTCCGCTCCCGACACCCGTCCGTCCTCCACCGCCTCCAGCAACGCCACCAGCGTGTCGTCGCGCTCAAACAACAGATCGACAAAAACCGACCGTGCCGCCGCCGACCGGCGCGGCCAGTCAGACAACACCACCCGCGCCAGCACCGCTCCGGCCTGACGCCGCAACGCACTCAAAGCGGCCGGGCGCAGGCTTTCCTCCGCGGCACTTTCAAAAAATCCCGCGAGGGACGCTGTCTCATCCTCCGAAAACGACGAGCGCACGGCGCACAGCGACAAAGCGGATTGGCGCAGCGGCAACGGCTGCGACGGATCAAAGGCCAGTGCTTTCGCGGAATCCCACAGCCGGCGCAACGGCTCCGCCGCCCCGCCGGCCGCCACCCGCTCAAGGATCGGCTCCGGGGCCACACCACGGCGGTCCAGGGCCGCGAAAAACTCCGCCCAGAGACCAAGCCGCGACGCGGCGGACGCCGCCCCGCCATCCGCCTCATGCGCCTCATGCGCCTCATGCACCTCACCCGGGTCACCCGCCAGCAGGCCCACCAACCGCTCCAGCGCGTCCTGATTACCGGCGGCCACCGCGGTGGCCATCAGCCCGCTCGCCAGCTCCGCGCGCCCGGGTCGTTCCACGGGCGCGGCCAGCACCGCCGCCAGCACCTCGGGTGCCCACCGCACCGCGGAACTCAACACCGCCGCGCGGCGCCACGGGTCGTCCATCGCGTCGACCGCCAGCCGCCGCAATGCCTGACCGGCCTGCGGCGAGCGCGCTTCGCCCAGACTCAGGGTCAGCTGGTGACGCACTGCCGCGTCCTGATCCGTCACCAACGCGGCTGCCGCCGTCAACACATCGGGCGCGGCATCCAGAAACGGTTCCGCCAGGACCACGGCCACCCGGCGCACGCCCGGATGCAGGTCGCCCAAAGCGGCCGCCAGGCGCGCCGGTTCCAGCATCCGCAGCCCGGCCAGCGTCGCGAGCGCCTGGGCGCGGGCCGCCGGCCAGGCGGCCGTCGCACTCAGCCGATTCAGCTCCCGGACCACCGCGGCATCGCTCGCGCCCATCAGCATCAAGCGCGCCTGCACGAGGTCGCGCGTCGGTCCGTTCGGCGTGTCGAGGGCGGCCGCCAGTTCGAGCGGCGACAGCCGGGTCAGATCCCGCACCGGTCGCCGGACCGTCCCCTCCGGCACGACGCGGTACACCCGCCCGCGGCCCTCGCCCGCCCGCACCTCGAGTGTCGCCAGCGACTCGGCCGGGATCCATTTCGGGTGCTCGATCACATAGCGGTACATGTCGACCACCCAGAGCGCCCCGTCGGTTCCGGTGCGCACCTGCACCGGACGCGACCAGTTTTCGGACGAGGAAAAAAACTCCGCCTCCTCCTCCCCCGGCGCCCGCGGCCCGGTGAAGGTCGCTCCGCGCGGCTCGAGTTTCAGTCGGGTCACCAGGTTGTGGACCGACTCGGCGACAAAATAATCGCCGTAAAACCCCTCACCCAGCAGGGTGTCCCGGTAGACATCGCCGCCACAGGCACCCGTCGCACGGTTGGCGTGGTCCGGATCATTGAAACGCTCCAGCGTCCGGCTGGTCGGATGCACGGCCGCGCTCTGCGCCACCGGCACCCGCACCGACGGTGGCGGGACGTGCGGGTTGCGCGCCAGAGAGCGGTCGGCCATCGGGTAATGCCACGCAAACGTGCTGTTGTCGCTGCCGAACCAATCGCCCCAGTCGTTGCGCACCCGGCCCTGCTGGGTCAGGCCGGCCACCGGCTCCAGCACCCGGGTGACCGGATGAAACCGGAAATCGCGCCCGCCGATATCGACCGGCGCCGTTCCCGGTGCCCCATGGACCACGCCGCCCAGCAGGCCGTTGGCCCCGTAAATCCAACCGTCCAGCCCGTACCGCAACCCGTTGACCCGCGCCTGGAAATTGTCCGCCGCAAATCCGGTGAACCACTTTTCGACGCGCTCCGCCCGGCCGTCGCCATCGGTGTCTTCGGCAAACAGGATGTCCGGCGCGGCGCAGACGAAGGCCCCGTTCCCCCACGCCATCAGGCCGGTCGGAAACGGCAACCGGTCGAGAAACACCGTGGCCCGGTCGTAAAACCCGTCGCCATCAGGATCGTCCAGAACCTTGAGCCGCCCGCCCGCCTCACCACGTCCGTCCATCCCGCCCGGGTAGTCGCGCATTTCCAGCACCCACAACCGGCCGTCCGCTCCAAAATCAACCGCCACCGGATCCTCGATCTGCGGCTCAGAGGCGGCCAGCTCGACCCTGAACCCGGGCCGCACCGTCAGCCGCCCCAACGATTCCCGAGGTCCGCTGGGCGGAGCGACCCCTTGCATTTTCGGCACCCGGAAACGTTCCGGCACCAGCCGGGCCACCTCTCCGACAATGAGCGGTTCGGTCATCGGGCCGAGGTTCGCCGGCTGGTCGTAGTACGGCAGCGCGCCACCGCCCTCGTACCCGCCTTCGGCGAGGATGCGGGCCGACGGAATATAGGCCGACACGTCGTTGGCGTAGGCATGGATCCAGAGGTTCCGGTACTCGGATTTCAGGCGCTTCGCGTAATCGACCACCACCTCCCCGCCGAGAAAGACCATCGCCAGATCCGACCCGAAGGCCCACGCCTGAACACGATACGGAAGCGCGGTCGGCAGCGTCTCGCCGCGGTCGAGGCGCGCGAGGTTTTTGCGGGCGTGGTAGCCGGTGATGCCGTCGACGTTCGCCCGCGCCTCCCATTCCTCGCGGGTCGGCAAGGCCGCCAGAGGCAATGCGAGGTCGCTCACCGCGCCGGCCGGCCCCGTGGACAACGGCTGCAGCGGCGCACCCAGCAGGCGATCGACCTCGGTGGCAATCTCGCGGCCGTGAACCTGCGCAAATTCCGTGCCCGGTCGCGGATGAGGGTTGGCGTCACCGGCGCAGCCGATGGAAACCAGTGCCACAATGCCCGGGTGCGCCGCTTCCATGTATTCCTGCGCATAGCCGGCCCAGTCACCTCCGCATTTGTTGCTGGCCAGGGTCGTGCAGTGGCAGGCGTAATTTGCCAGCACCGCCCGCACCCCGCCGTCCGGTGACCGCGCCACCAGCACCGGCAACTCATGATCCACCGGCCCCCCGGGCATGCGGCGGTTGACCGCAAAGCCGGCCGCACCCCGTCCCCACCCGAGCCGCGCCGGCCGCCGCGCGTCCAGCGCCTCCAAGGCCACCTGCACCAGCCAGTCAGTGAACTCGCGGGTATACCGGTCCACCGCCTCCTGCTCCTCGGGCCGTAAATCGCGGCTGAACAGGTTTGGCAGCACGCCGTTGAGCATCGGCGCATTGTGAGTGTGGGTCGCACAAATGGCGAAATGCGCCCGCGGCAGCGGTCGCCGCGCGTTCACCCGCGCATACACCGCATCGGTAATCGCCATGGAATGCCCGAGCGCATCCACCGTGATCAGGACGGCAGTGTCCTCCGCCGTGCGGCCAAACGCCAAGGCTTTCGCCCACAGCCGCTGCTCCACCCCCTCGGAAACCGTCTGGCGCGACGCATAACCGCTCAACCGCACCGGATAGGCGGGCGTCACATCCACCCGCGCCACCCCCACCGGCATCAGCCCGGCTCCCGGCTCTTCGGGCTTCGACGCCCCTGCCGCCCCCGCCGCTATTGCCACCAACACCGCCAGACCGCCCGTGAACCCGGATGCCCATGGCCACCCCACCGACCGGACCAACCACCGAAAAGAAGACACGACCAGTGCAGGAAAAATCATGAGAAAAAAGCATCGGTCTCTTCCAAACGCTGAAATGAACCTCAGGCCGCCCGCAAAGGAAAGTGGCAAGTAATCAAAGTGTTTGGCCACCCTGCCGGAACA
Organism: Verrucomicrobiales bacterium; assembly: GCA_023253495.1. Lineage (GTDB taxonomy): Bacteria > Verrucomicrobiota > Verrucomicrobiia > Verrucomicrobiales > V1-33 > CAJBME01. Next base: position 1,106 of record JALRGF010000026.1, on the reverse strand, counting down.
TCACATGTTCAAATTATCCAGTCCTCGGTATCTGTTTTTTGTTTGACCACAGACCTCTTCTCCGCTTCAGGATGCCTGCTTTATGAAGATTACCACTACCGTTGGCAGCCTTGTTCTGGCGCTCGCCGCTCCCTTCGCCGCGGATGCCGCTTTCATCTACGGCATCGACGACAGCAACATCCTCTGGGAAATTAACCCCCAGGCAAAAACGAACCGCCCTCTCCTTCCCACCGGGCTTACGACCCAATCGAACGCCTTCGCTTTCGACACGGCGCGCGGCCACATGTTCTTCCTGAACCGGGGGGGCGCCACCAACGCCACCAACACGAACAACATGTACCAGTGGAACAGCAACACGAACGCCTTCAATAAAATCGCCGACGGTTCTGCGCTGGGCATCGCCGGCATCACTGTCCCGGCTAATGCGGCGTATTACAATAACGCCTACTGGTTTTTCAAAGAAAGAACCTCCGATCTCCTCAAGGTCAGCTTGGGGTATTCCGGTCCGGTTCCCGAAGTCACCAACGTCGAAACCTTCACCCCAGCGCTGTCTCTGCCAGCGGGATCCCAGAACGCCTTCGGCGACATCGCCATTGATCCGACTACCGGCACTCTCTACGCCTACATTGCTCAAGTGTCAGGGGGAGATTTCTACTCCCTCGATCTCAGCGGCGGGACCGTCGGGGGCTTCAACCTGATCAAGGCGGGAGGCTCGGCCATCGGTCTGCAGATTTCCTTCGACGAAACATTTACGACCCTCTACGGCCACAACTACAACGACGGCAAGTGGTACGAGGTCGACACCGCGACCGGAGCGCTCACTGACTTGGATTTCGCTTCGCTCGTCGGTAACGACGCCAATGGTATCCCCCGTGGACTGCGTGATGTCGGCGGCTCTGCCTTGGCGCAGGTGCCGGAGCCGGGAAGCTCGCTCGTCCTCGGTTTGCTCAGTCTCGTGGGCTGCGCTGCGGCGGCTCGCCGGATGAAAGCATGACTGTGCCCGGATCCCCGATCCCATGATTCCTCCCCGCCCCTCACTGCACCCCGGTTTGTGCGAGGGACCTTTGATGGCAGGGAATGTGGCCAGCATACATGGCCCATATGCG
>JALRGF010000018.1 GCA_023253495.1 Verrucomicrobiales bacterium | reverse complement strand
CAGGTCGACCAGCAATGGGAAACCCAGGTGCCGCGGTACGCGATGGATGCAGGACGCGGCCTGGGGGGTGAGCTCGGCGGCAGTCCGGCCGGCGTGGTTACGGCCCGCGAGAAGATGCGCACCATCATGCTGCCGCAGGTCCAGCTGCTGGAGGCCAGTCTGGACGAGGTGGTCCAGTTTCTCGCGCTGCAGAGCCGCAATTACGACACCACCGAGACCGATCCCGCGCGCAAAGGGGTGAACATCGTGCTCGGGGGCGACCCCGCGCTCGCCGCCAAACGGATCTCCCTGAACCTCGCCAATGTCCCGCTCGGTTACGTCCTGGAGACCGCCGCCAATGCGGCCGGCACCCAGCTGCGCACCGAAGATTTCCTCGTGGTCATCGGGCCCTCGAGCGAAGGTGATCTGATCACCCAGAAGTTCCGCGTCCCCCCGGGATTCTTCACGACGTCTCCAGTGGCCGCGGGGCTGTCCGATGATCCGTTTGCCGTGACCGAGTCTCCGGGCGGGGAGGGATCTTCCGGCGGCTTGTCTTTTGCGCGCATCAGTCCCGAAGACTTTTTCAAACAGAACGGGGTGACCTTCGGCGAGGGGGCCGCGGCGTTTTTCAGCCCGGTGACCGGTGAGCTGACCGTGCGCAACTCCCCGGCCAATCTCGAACTCATCCGCCAGCTGGTGGACGACGCTTCCTCCGGCGGCGTGAAAATGGTGAAGATCCGGTCGACCATGCTCGAGGTGAACCAGGAAACCATCGAGGAGCTCGGGTTCGACTGGCTGCTCGGCCAGTTCAATGTCGGCGGGGGCGGGGTATTCGCCGGGGGGGGCAGCTCCGGCAACCAGCCGGGCGGCGACCAGCAGTCGCTGTCCCAGAATTATCCGTTTGTGCCGCCGGGTGGAGGCCAGCTCCCGGTCGGCAGCAACCCGCTGACCGCCGGCAACCGCTCCGGTAACAACGCGCTTCAGCCGAACTCGATTGACGCGCTGCTGCGCGGTCAGCGCAGCCCGAACCTCGGCGTCAAAGCCCCCGCGGTTTTCGGGGTTTCCGGGGTGCTGACTGATCCGCAGTTTCAGGTTGTCCTGCGCGGCCTCAACCAGCATCGGGGTGTGGACATCTCGTCGTCGCCGGAGGTCGTCACCAAAAGCGGCCAGCGCGCCAAGGTCGAGGTGATCCGCGAATTCATTTACCCGACGGAATTCGAACCGCCGGAAATTCCCCAGGACTTCGGCGGCGGAACCGCCGTCGCTCCGGTCGATCTCGGCGGCGGCCTGATCGGCCTGATCGGGTTCAATACCGGTTTCCAGGGCGGCTCGTTCCCGGTCACCCCGACCACCCCCACGGCCTTTGAAATGCAGAAGCTGGGCACGATCCTCGAGGTCGAGGCCACGGTGGGTCCAGACAACCGGACCATCGAGCTGGATGTGGCTCCGGCCTTCAAGGAATTCGAGGGATTCATCAACTACGGCACCCCGATCACCACCGTGGAAGGCAACCAGCGGGTCGTGCTCACCGAAAACCGCATCGTCCAGCCGGTCTTCCGCCAGAACAAGGCCAGTGGCCTGAACGTGACGATCTGGAGCGGCAGCACCATGGTCATCGCCGGGCTCATCGGTGAAGAACGCACCACCGTCGAGGACAAAACTCCCATCTTCGGGGACCTGCCGTACGTCGGCCGGTTCTTCCGCTCGAAGGCGGAATCCGTCCGGCAGAAGGTCGTCGTGTTTCTCGTCACCGCCGAGGTGGTCGACTCCTCGGGAGAGGCGCCGCCGGCCGTGGTCGGCGCACTGGGAAATTAATGTGATTTCAAGCGGGTGGGCGCGGTTTTTGGGCGTACCGTGATTGCGCTGACATTGACTCGAAATGCCCCAGGAAACGGACAAGAACCATTACTCGACGGAAGACATGCTCGAAGCGGCGCGGCGGCTGCGCTCGCCGGGCGTGTCCCCGCGCACCGGACGCAAACTGAAACGGCGCAGCGTGCAGCCGTCCCGTGAGCGCGACCAGTTTCTGCGGATTCTCCTGGTTCTCGGGTTTCTCGTCGCCGCCGTCTGCGTCGGGTTCGCCTCATGGTGGCTCACCCGCCATCAGGAGGAGGCGCGCGACGGCAAGTCGTCCCCGCCGCTGATTCCCACGAAGATCGGGAAATAAGCGGCTCGCTCTGGTAAAGGACCTTTACGCCTCGGCCGCGGTAACCCGCGATTTCATTCACACCCGCGGCAAGGCCGAGGACGCCGGCGGCGAGGACGTCTGCCACCGGAAACTTTCTCGCCTTCTCAAGCGGCGTGCCTCACGGCTCTGCCGGTGCGACGCCCGGCCGGGCTTGAGACGCGCCTCTTCGGGAGAGCCGGCTTTTCGGGCGCGGGTCTCTCCGGGGGGGTATCCCGGGCCGTCGTGCCGGCCCCGACC
>JALRGF010000677.1 GCA_023253495.1 Verrucomicrobiales bacterium | reverse complement strand
TCACCGTCCGGTGAAGGGGCCCCGCCCCGGGTGTGGACGGTGACCCACGGAACAGCGCCCCTCACGTCCGCATCCCGGAGGGATGCCGGAAGCGGGCACCGGAGGAAAGCACCGCTCCCTCCGGGGAACGGAAGGCGGCATCTGTATCTCTGGAAAAGTGCACAAAACGTGCAGGACACCCACCTGGTCCAAGCAACGGAGGCTCTTGAAGAGCGGGTGTCTTCGTGGTCGCGCTACTCCAACGGGTGAACGCGGATCACGAGTCCCCGGTTCCGGGATTCGGCTGGGGCGGTCGCGTCGGTGTAGCGCAGAAGGAGGTTAAACCCCGCCCAGACGGTGATGCTTGTGGAGGAGCGGGCTTTGATGGCGGGACCGGCACCGGGGAACCGGTTGCCGATCTTGAGATCGAGGATGCTTTCATCCGCACCGAGCACGGCTGCGAGCCCGAGCGACTGGGTGTCCCCGCGGAGCAGGTCCGGCGCGTGGTCACCGAGGTCGGTCCATTGACCGGAAAGTACCGGGACGCTGAACTCCGCGAGAACGGATTCCGATGCGGCCAGGAGTCCCGGACGCAGTTGGTCCCACTGGGCTTCGGTCAACACGGACCCCACGACGAGAATGTCCGGTATCCTCTTTTCCGGCGAGGGGGGCGTGGAGGGGGCGGCTGCTTCGGCGGGATCGAGGGCGACGAAGTTCTGCATCCCTAAGGATTCGAGCGTTTCGGCGGGGGGCAGGGCGCAGACCATGACATCGACCGTCAGCAGGGGCGCGTCCATGGCATCGATGACCTGCTCCAGTTGGGCGAGGCCCCACTCGGTGGCGGTCACCTCCAGGGATCCATCCGGCCGGGGAATGGCGTGGAACTCGGAGGCGGGCAGTCCCCAGGTGGGTGGCAGGCTGCCGGTGACGCAGAAGTTCCGGACGGATTCGGGAGCTTCCGGGGCGGCGGCGAGACGTTTGTTCAGTCGTTTGGCGGATGATGCCGGGATGGGAACGAACGAGACGGAATGCGGGTTCACGACCAGCCGACATCCGGCGAGGGCGGCAGCGTGCTGGAGCAGGCCGTGCAGGCTGCCAGCGGGTTTGCTGAAGGTCAGGGGTCTTTCCGCGTGGGCGCCGGCCGCGCTGAAGTCCATAGTGCCATCAAAATCATGCTTTTGCCGGAGACGTCCGAGACATTCATCGGCGATCTCGCGCAAGCTGGTTTCGGTCCACGATCGACCGGCGATGGCATGGCGGCGCAGGAAGCGGTCCAGGGAAGCCTGGGCGCGTTCCTCCGCGGAGCGGGGTGGTCGGGGGAGACCGCCGGGTTCGGATCGTGATCCGACGACGGAAACCGGTGGTGGCGGGGGTTCGGAAATGGCGGGGGGCAGAGCGGGCCGCCACCACAGTCCGACGGTTCCCACGGCCGCCACCGCCGCGGCCGCGGCCGCCAAGGCCGCGGTCCGAAAGCGGCGGGATCGGACGACGACCGGTGGGGCATGGGGCTTCGACGCGTCGAGCGCCTGGACCAGAGCGGCCAGTTCCGCCCGTTCATCCGCCCGCTCGGGGTCACGGGCCAGATGGGTCGAGAGGCGCGCCGTTTCATCGGCGGTCAGGCGGCGGTCCAGCCAACCGGAAACAAGGGAATCGGAGTCGGGCATGGGTCAGGATTGGAGACGACGGCGGATGCAGCTGGCCAGTTGCGACCGAAGGCGGCTGAGCTGCTGGTAGACGGCGTCCACGCTGCGTCCCAGGCGATGCGCGATGTCCAGGCAGTCCAGATGTTCCTCGTAACGAAGGGTGATCAGGCGTCGCGAGTCGCGGGGCAGCCGATCCAGGCACTCCCGCAGGGCGTGGGTTCTGTCGGTCTCGCTCACCCCGCTCGATTCCCGGCGCTCAAAAGCCAGTTTCATCGCCTCGATGGCCTCGGGTTCCAAGGTGACCGGAAAGCGGGCGGTGCGGCGGCGGTCATGCAGGATCTTGTGCGCGGCCACACCGCGGGCCCACGCCCCGAACGAGCGCTCGCCATCATAGCGTTCATACCGCTCCCAGAGAGTGAGCGCCGTCGATTGCAGGATATCTTCGCGCGCCCCGGCGTCCCGGACCACCGACGCGATGAAGGCGCGCAGCGCCGGCTCCGCCGCTTCAAAGCGTGCGAGGAAATCAGGGTGCGTGGAAACGGACATCAACCTTCCATTTTCCCCCGAAAACGGGAATCCTGACAGAAAAGTGGTCTGGTCAGGCAATGGCCTGCGGCGGGCGGCGTGAACGCCGGTGGTGAGGGGTTCGACAATAAAGGACACCCACTCGGTCCGGCGACAATAAAGGACACCCACTCGGTCCGGGACACGGGCGGCGCTGGAAAAGTGGGTGTCTTCCATTGTCGTGCCCACCCGGCTTTACGGGGGGCGTCCTTTTGTTGGCGTACCGACGCGAGTCGGAACCGGCGGGGGATGCGGTGAGTGAGCGTTGTCGGAAAAGTGGGTGTCTTCAATTCGAGCGCTCAATTCGAGCGGGTCCATCGGGGGTGGACAGCGGGGTGGGTGCGGGATAGGAATGGGGAGATCTTATGAGGCCGTTGTCTTTGTTTTCCCGTCCGGTGGTGCGTGGGGTGATATTGGGGGCGGTGGGTGGGGTGGTGTTGGGTGGCGGGGCCATGTGGTGGCTGATGCGGCGGCAGGTGGAGGGGGAGGCGCGGCGTTTGGGGCTGGGGATGATGGCGCAGGGGGCGGCGGGTCCGCGGGTGCCGGCACCGCTGGCGGGCGGGGGCGGGCGGACGGGGGTGGGGACGAGCGGGGTGGAGGCGGGGGCGGGCGGGGTGCCGGTGGTGCCGGTGGCGGACGATCTGGAAGTTTCGTTCAAGGCGTTGCTGGCGGTTGGGGATCCGTCGGTGCGTCAGTTGGCCTTGCAGCGGTTTCTGGAGGCTCTGCCGGAGGACCGGTGGCCGGAGTTTTTTGTGGCCGGCCGCGAAATGGGGGATCGTGGCGAGTTTGATGATTATCCGGGTGGAGGGTTGGCGGCGCTGGGGATTCTGGAGACGGCATTGGCGTTCATGGTGCAGCAGTCGCCGGAGGGGTTGCTCGACCGGGTGGCGGGAGCACCGGCAGGGGCGGAGGGAAAAGATCCCTTCGGGCGGGACGACCAGGTGGTGGCTTCGGCGCTGCGGTTCTGGGCGGCGCGTGATCTGCCGGCGGCGCTGGCGTATTTTGAGCGGAGCCTGAGTCCGCTGCCGCCCGAGAAGCAGACGGAAGCGGCGAAGGGGCTGGCGCGCGAGCTGGTGAAGCAGGATCCGGCAGCGGCCTTTGCGTGGATCCGGCAGCTGCCCGAGGCGAGCCGGGGGTCGGTGGCGCATGGGGCGTTCCAGACGTTGTCGCATATCGATTCCGAAGCCGCCCTGCGGTATCTGGTGAGCGAGAAGGACCTGCCGAACCGCGATGAATTTGCCGAGCAGATGGCCAAAGGTTGGGCGGCAACCAAGCCGGAGGAGGCCTTGGCCTGGGCCCGGGGGTTGCCGGACGACCTGAGCCCGCGTGCGGTGGTCGGGGCCATGGAGCACCTGGCGCAGAAAGATTTTGCGGCGGCGCTGGGGCAGGCGGTCACCCTTGCCCCGGCGCAGCAGGACGCGGCGCTCAAGGTGTTGGCTGATACCCGTCTTGATCCGTCCCAGGTATCCGGGTTGCTGCCGCTGATCGAACAGGCCCCGGAAGGGCCTGGCCGGGCCGAAGCGGCGCGCCGCTCGCTCAACACGTGGGCCGGAGCGGATCCCGAGGCGGCCAGCGCCTGGGTGGCCGCGCAACCGGCCGGACCGACCCGTGATGCCGCCATCCAGGGGTTTGGGGCGGCGGTGGTAGCGTCGCGCAACGACCCGGAAGCCGGCCTGGAATGGACCGCTTCCGTGAACGACCCCGGAGAGCGCCGCACCTGGCTCGGGCGGAACGTGAAATCATGGGCGGCCTACGACCCGGACGCCGCGCGCGCCTGGGTGCAATCGTCGCCGCGCCTGAACGACGCCGACCGCGAGGTGCTGCTGCCGCTGACGCGGAAATAGCCTTCCGACCCGAAGCGGACGCTTACCGGCGGCGGCGGGCGAGGCCACCGGCGGCGGCGAGCATGAGGAGCAGGGCGCTGGTCGGTTCCGGGACCGGAGCGGCGGAGACGCCGCCGAGGGCGAGGACTTCCGATGCAGACAGCGGGCGGTCGATGAAGGCGAACTGGCTCAGGTAACCGGCAGCCGTTTCGCCGTCCTCGTCGCCGAAGAGCAGGAAGCTCGGATCGCTGATGTCGTAACGGTCCAGGCTGATGCTGGCGTAGTTGTTGATTTCGGTGCCGTTGACGAAGGCGGTCAGGGTGGTGGTGGGCAGGTCGATGGTAAGGACGACGCGGTGCCACGCATTGTTGGTGAAGGCGGTGCCGACATAGTCCCCGCTGATGCCGATGGCGCCGGAGCTGCGGCCGAAGACGTCGCCGTCACCGGTGTTGTCGAGCTGGGCGAGGCTCAGGTAATTCGGGATGGTCGGGAAAAAGACGTCCATCAGCAGCGAGTAACCGGTAGTGGTCGGCGAGGTGCTGCCATGAACGAAGGCCAGCCCCTGGGAAGCACTGGCGACGGCGGGGAAGGAAAGCACCTCGCGGGCCACGCCCCCCACGTCACTGATTCCGAAGCTGGTGGTGGTGCCGAAGCTGGTGGCCAGACCGCCGGCGGCGGACAGCGTACCGGGTCCGGCGACGGTGTTGAAGCCCCCGTTGAGGTTGACCACGCTGGTGGCGGCCGAGACGGGCAGGGCCATGGCGAGGCCGAGGATGGAAAAAGCGAGTTTCATGGGTGCGGCGGAATGAGGTGACAATCGAAATTCCCCGCGAAAGTATCAGCCGGCCTGCCGGAACGGAAGAAAATTCGCACCGCCGCTCACCGTTTCCGGGCCGGCGAGGTGGTTTTTGCTGCGGCCGCGGCCCGGCGCGGCCGGCTTTCGATGACGGCGAACGCCTGGTGGTTGTGGATGCTTTCGAAGTTTTCCGCTTCGACGCGAAACCACGAGATCCGGCGGTGCCGGCGGGCGCGTTCGGCGACGTTGCGCACGACGTCCTCGACGAAGACCGGGTTGTCGTAGGCGCGTTCGGTGACCGCTTTTTCATCCGGGCGTTTGAGCACGCTGTAGAGTTCGCAGCTGGCGCTTTCCTCCACCAATCGCACCAGCTCCTCAATGAAGACCGGCTGGCGGGCGAAGCGGACCGAAAGCCGGACGATGCCGCGTTGGTTGTGCGCCCCCCGGTCGCTGATCGCCTTGGAACACGGACAGAGCGTGGCCACCGGCACCTCGACATGCAGGGTGAATTGCGGCTCTTGCGCGGTCGCCTCAACCTCGAAGACCACGCCGTAATCGATCAGGCCGCGGGCGCCGCTGACCGGGGCCTCTTTGGCGATAAAAAAGGGAAAGCGGAATTCCACGTGTGCGCACCGGGCCGGCAGTCGGCGCAGCAGTTCGGCGGGCAGGCCGGCGATGTCGTGCACGTCGAGCACGGTGCCATGGGAGTTGAGCACCTCGACGAAGCGGCTCATGTGAGTTCCCTTGTGGCGGGCCGGCAGGTCGACCGCGAGCGAAACGGTGGCCACGGTGTGCTGCAGGCCGCCGTCCTGCTCGCGGATCTGCACCGGGAACGAAAGCCCGCGCACCCCGACGCGGTCGATGGCCAGATTGCGCGAATCCGTCTGCGCCTGGGTGTCGGGCAGGCGGCGGGGTGCGGAAGCAGCGGCGTTCATGGAAATTCCGGAAACGGGGTGGACACGCGGGCCGGCCATGACAAAACCCGACGGTCCGGTGCCGGCGGGACTGCGGGCAACCGGAGGTCGGGCTGGGCGAGCCGTGACCGATGGGTGCTGAACGTGAGCACGGGCGTTCCGGTGTTTTCGACCGGGGGCGCCGTGATTACGGCATGAGGTTCAGAGCGCGGGAGCGCTTGATCTCGCGGGTGATCTTGCGGTGGATCCACGCGGACACCCCGGTAATGCGGCGCGGAATGATCTTGCCGGTGTCCGAGGTGAATTTGCGCAGGATTTCCGGGTGCAGGGCGGTCAGCTTTTCCGTCGGGATGTCCATGCGGCGGCTGGGCATGCGCCGGTTGGCTTTCCGGAAGGCGATGAGGCGTTCTTTGGTCTTGGGTTCCATGAGGAGACGGGGTGGCGGGTGGGCGGGGTCAGCGCGTTTCGCGGTGCAGGGTGCGGCGCTTCAGAAACGGGTTGTACTTGATTTTCTCAAGACGGCCCGGGGTATTGAGACTTTTTTTGTTGCGGGTGCTGATGTAGCGGGACGTGGGTTTTCCCTCGGCCTTGGCTTCGGTGCACTCGAGGATGATGAT
>JALRGF010000646.1 GCA_023253495.1 Verrucomicrobiales bacterium | reverse complement strand
GGCAATGACACCACCGGGACTGCGCTCACCCACCGCGCCGTGACCAACCCCGCCACCGCCACTGCGACCGCGACGCATCCCCTCGGAAAAACCCCAATCACCATCTCCCCCTCTACCACCGGACGCCCGCACGCCAAGTGCCGAGCCCGCATTTCCTTTATTTCAGCTCCCTCAATTCCGGTGCTTCGGTGGCGGCTTCGATGGTGGTGATGGCTTCTCGTACGGCGCGCGCTTTGCGCAAACTGAGGTGTCTGGGGAAATCGGGTTCACCATTTTCGAAGAGGGTGGCCGTGTCGCTCAGGTGCGGGAGGACCTCGCGGGCGGCGGCACCGTAGGCGGTGAGGATCTCCAGAATTTCCGGGGTCCGATGTTCGCTGGCCCATGGGTTCTGGGATCGGAGGTAATCGGCGCCGGCGGAGATTCCTTCCCTGATGCGGTGCCGGGCGAGCACCTTGAGTCCGTTGAGCCGCACCCCATCGGCAAACATTTCGCCACTGGGCGCCGGCTGGCGCACGGCCTCAAGAACGGCCGGCAGGAGCGGCTCGATTTCCTCAAAGCTCAGGTGCCGGTAAATCTCGCTGACGTTGCTGCGTGCCTGTCCGTCTTCATTTTGCAGGCCGCGGGCAATGGCGGTGCGCAGGTGGGTGCGGTCGACGCCATTGAGCGACGCCTCCCGGCCAAGCATTTTCCGGAAAATGGCCGAAGCGATAAACCGTTGTTCCATGCCGCGGGGGTCCTCCGGGGACGGGCCGCGGGCGATTCTTTCGAGCATTTCCGGCAAGGCAGGCAGGGCCGGAGCGCCGATGGCGGCGAGGGCGGTGGCGGCGCGGATGCGCAGCCAGAGGTCGTCGTGTTGGAGCGTGCGACGGAGTACGGGCACGGCCGGAGCAGCGGCATCGCGCAGAGATTCGAGCGCCTGGCAGGCGCCGACGCGGGTGTCGGTGGGGGCGGAGTCAAGCCGGGCGATCAGGGCGTCGACCGGCGGATCCGGACGGCGGGCGAGCGCGTCAGCGGCCCGCTCGCGCACGATGGGCGACCACGACCCGAGGCGGTCAAGAAGTTCCGAGGTCGCCAGCCGATCGTAAAAGCTGTGGCGGTCCTTGTTGTCCCAGCCGCGCCCATCGTCAATCAAAGCACGGGCGGTGGCGGGATCGAGTAACGCGGACGGATTGGCGGTGCGGCCGGTGAGCACGGTTTTTTTCAGTGGCCGGGCGTAGCCGAGCAGGTAGGCGCCGGTGGCGTCCCATCCGTGATAACTGTCATGACCGGGCTCCGGCGGCCCCTGGTGGCTGAACGTCCCGTCCCAGCGCCGCGCGAGGTCATGATACCACGATCCAAAGGCATCCATCCACGCACCGGTGGCATGCGGACCGGCCAGACCGATGGCCGGCAGCGACCACAGGAGGTTGAAAAAATTGCCGGTGTGCCCGCAGTCGCGTTCGCCGCCGTGGGAAGCCACGGCCATGCGCGTGAAGAAGGAGGTGGGGTGCGGGTCGCCGAGCTGGTGGAAGAGCACCGCAGCCATACCGCATTTGCCATTGTCTTCGTGGCTCTCCGTCCATGCCGGGTGGTCGCCGTAGGGGACAGCTCCTTTGCCGCTGTAGAACCGGAGCAGCCGGTGACTGAGTTCAATCGCCCGCGCGACCTCCGGGGCCTCCACCCCGGCCTGGCGCGCGAGGACCAGCCCGATGGTGAGCGGCAGTCCGGGGGAATTCATCATCCCATAGCCGCGCAGCCGGCCATCCGGCATGGCAAACGTATGCCCCCACGACCCCACGGCGCTCTGGCCCGTCGCCGCTTCCATGGCCAGCCGCCGCAAGCCGGGCCGCACCGAGGTGTCTCCTGTTGCCGTGATATACTCCGCCAGGAAAATCATCACATAGCCGTAGTACCACGTCTTGAAATCATCGGCGGTGAAAGCGGCCGCCCACTCCGCCTCGCGTCTGACCAGCGGTAGATGCGCCGCCTCCCCGCCGGCCAGCAAGGCCAGCGCATTGAGCGCGCGCGGAATCGGCTCCGCCTCACCAGCACTCTCCCCCGCTGCCATCCGTGCGGCGAGCGCGCCGAGGCCTCGTTCCAAAATCCGCTGCGACTTCGGGCAATCGTAGGGAGCCGTGGCACTGAAGGACCCGAGAACCGGAAGCAATAGAACCACTTCCTCCGTCTGCCCCGCGCGCCAGCGGGTGAGCGACAGCCGCCCGCCCCCTTCCTCGGTCTCGGCGGCCGTGATCGCGCGCCCCAGCTCGGTGCGCGGGTCGTGCGCAAACGGCCGCCCACCAACGCCCAGAAGCACATCGCCCACGGCGAAATGCCCGTCCGCCGGCGAGCCCGGGGCCACCTCAGTAACGGCAATCTGCCGGGCATCCGTCGTCACCAGCCGATCACAGAACATCCATCCACGCAGACCGGTCGGCCCGAGATTCCAATCGTGCGGGGCATCGGCCGGGATGGGGTCGCCGCGGGTCAGGTCCGGAACCGCCGGCAGCCGCACTTGCGGCGCGGCGGCAGCCGCACCAACCCCTCCGCAAGCGGCGGCCGCGAGAAACAGGATCAAAATGAATTTCATGGTCAGGCCGAGCCTGTAACCGAGGGAGCCATCCCGCTTGGTTTTTTTTTCCTCCCGGCTTCCGCCGCCCAACCGGGCGCATCGTACCTGTCCCGTAGAGCGTCCCGCGGGAGGCGCATCGTACCTGTCCCGTTGGGCAGCGCAGGGGGGCGCATCGTACCTGTCCCGTTGGGCACCGCAGGGGGAGGCGCATCGTCCCTGTCCCGTGGGGCTTCCCGTGGGAGGCGCATCGTACCTGTCCCGTGGGGCTTCCCGCGGGAGGAGCATCGTACCTGTCCCGTGGGGCTTCCCGCGGGAGGAGCATCGTACCT
>JALRGF010000600.1 GCA_023253495.1 Verrucomicrobiales bacterium | reverse complement strand
GAAAGCGCGTGGGGAGGGGCCGGTGGCGTTGGTGCGGGTGGTGCGGAGCGTGGGCGACGGGCGCTCGCGGTTGGTATTGATTCGGGGATTCCCGGGCTTCCCATGCGGGCGGCCTGCGGTAGAGTGACGGGGTCATCGGTTTCCGGATCCGAGCCCTGGAGGGCTGTGACGGGGCTGCCGGTGTGGATCTGTTTTTTTATTTTCGATGATTCTGCCGAGCGGTTTCCGATGGGTTTTCCGGGTGTTGTGGATTGCCGTGCTATCGGCGGTGATCGGGGTGAGCGGCCATGCCGGCACGGTGGTCACGCTGGGGACGATCCGGTCGTTCAGCGGACCGAACGACCCGAATCTCGATCTGGAGGGGCGGTTTGATTACGCGATCAATTTCAGTCCGGACGATCCGGTGCGGGTGGTCAAAGGGCTGACGTTCCGGCCTGACACCCAGGCCATAGCCGGGGCCACCCTGCTCGGTCCGCAGAATGTGGTCGGGTGGCAGGGGAAGCCCGAGTATGGCGCCAGCGCTGATGACAATGCGCTTGAGGACATCATGCACGACATCCGCTGGGCGAATGCCGGGGGCGGCGAGAAGCTGCAGGCCCGGCTGGCGGTCAGTCCGGGTATCCCGTACAAACTGCAGCTGTTGATTTCCGGCAATCATCCGGAAAGCCGGCGCTGGGACATCCGGTTCAACGGTCAGAATGCGGTGGATGAAATCACTTCGCTGGGAGTGAGTCCGGGCGAGAGCTTTGCGCCCAACCGGTCGAGCGTATGGTCGTATGAATTTGTGCCGGCCAGTTCGCCGGTCACGGTGGAGATGGGGGATTTTTTCGGGGCCAACGACGGGGGCGACCGCAATCCGATCTGGCAGGCGCTGACGCTGGAGCGTGTGTATATCCCGCCGACACCGGAGAGTGTCGAGTTGTCCTCGACGCGGTTTTTTCCCACGCAGACCGGGTTTATCGGGACCTTTGCGGTGAACGACGGCAAATTCGGGGCCACCCACACCCTGGCGCTGGTCGAGGGTGAGGGGTCGGGTGACAATGCGAAATTTTCGATTGTCGACGGGCGCCTGATGCCGGCGCCCTTTGATTTTGCCGGGGAGGTGCCGGGAGCGATGTATACGATCCGGGTGCGGGCGACCGATGCGGCGGATGCGGCGCGATTGGTGGAACGTGCGTGGCTCATCGAACTGGTCGCCCCCCGGGTCCCGACGGCGGTCTCTCTGGATGCGACCTCGTTGAGTCGCGGGCTGGTGGCCGGGCAGCTGGCCGGCCGGCTGGCGGCGGTGGATGCGGATGATTTTGACCGTCATGAATTTTCGCTGGTGGCGGGAGCGGGGGCGGATCACAACGATCTGTTCCGCATCGAGGGGGATGCGCTGAAACTGGCGGTGCGGTTGCCGGATGATCTGGCGGAAGTGCGGATCCGCCTGCGGGCGACCGATCTGGCCGGACTTGCTGTGGACACCGCGCTGGTGCTGCCGGTGGTCGAGCCGCGGGTGCGGCTCAACGAAGTGCTGGCGGTGTCGACGGCGGCGACGCGACCGGTCGATCAGACCGGGCAGCCGCGCGACTGGATTGAGCTGTACAACGAGCTGGCCCAGCCGGTTTCACTGGGTGGCTGGTTTTTGAGCGATGACCCGGACGAGCCGCGGAAATGGGTCTTTCCGGCGGCGGCCACGATCGGACCTCATGGATATCTGCTGGTTTTTGCCAGCGGGGGCGGGGCGGTATTTCCTGATGGTCCGTTCCATGTGAATTTCAGCTTGAGCCAGGGCGGGGAGCGGCTGCAGTTGTCGCGTCCGGACGGGGTGGTGGTGAGTGAGTGGGCGATTCCCGAGCAGTATCCGGACGGGGCGTGGGGCGTGGGTGGTGGCGGTGATGACCGCGGGTTTCTGAGCCGTGCGACGCCCGGGGCGGCCAATGCGCCGCTGGCCGCCGCCGGTCGCAATGACATCGCCTTCAGCGAGCCGCATGGATTCAAATCATCGGCTTTCACGCTGGCGCTGACGGCGACGGTGCCGGGGTCGGTCATCCGGTATACTCTTGACGGGCGGGTGCCGACGGCGACCAGCCCGGTTTACACGGCCCCTTTGACCATCAGTCCGGTGGCCGGCACCACCCGTTCCGGTACGCGCATCGTGCGTGCGGTGGCCGAGCATCCGGGGGCGGCCTACGCGCCGGTGAGCACGCGGACGTATCTTTTTGTCAACGGGGTGCGTGGGGCAATGACCGATGGGGTGGTCGGGCAGACGAATTTCGTCAATGCCATCCGCAATCACGCGACCTACGGGCCGTTGCTGGATGACGCGCTGCTCTCATTGCCGGCGGTCTCGCTGGTGATCAACGGGGCGGATGACCTGCCGTATGCGGAGACGGAGAGCAGCCTTGAGCTTTTTGATCCGGCGGGCGGGGAGCCCGGCTTTGCGGTACCGGCCGGGGTGATCCGCAGCGGCACCAGCAGCCTCGGTTATGCCAAGGGGAGTATGAGCGCGCGGTTCCGCGGCGAGTATGGAATGTCGCGGCTCCGCTATCCGGTGTACGGAGGGCATCCGCATGACGCCGAGGGTGCGGTGAGCGAGTTTCAGGAACTGCGGTTGCGCAGCTGCTCGCACGACACCCATTCGTGGCTGGGCACGGCGGAAAATCCCCCGGTTCCGTACGGATCACCGGCGGTCACCCGGAGCGGCGACGCCCAGCTGGTGCGCAACATCTGGATGGAGGACATGCAGCTGCTGATGGGTCAGCCGGGCAAGCACGGGCGCATGGTCAACATGTTTGTCAACGGCAACTACTACGGCATTTACCACATCCAGGAGCATGCCGATGAAGACTATATGGCCTCGTATTTTCCGGGCGGATCCGAGGACTATCATTTCACCGGCGCCGCCAACAAGGGGAGCCAGCACGGTGAGGAATCGTGGAGCACGGTGTGGGAGCAGATGAAGTCGTCGCTCGGCGATTATGCCCAGGCCCGGCGCTGGGTCGATGTCACCAACCTGGCTGACTACATGGTGCTCACTTTTTACGGAGGCAACGACTGGGACTGGTACGTTCGGCACAACTGGGGGGCGGCCGGCCCGCGGCTGCCGGACCGGGGCGGCTGGAAATTTTTTTCCCAGGACCAGGACATCAGCCTGCAGGCGGTGCAGGCCGACTGCACGGATCAGGATGCGCCTGACGGGATTTTCAGTGCGTTGATGGCGCATGCGGATTTCCGGGTGCTGTTCCGCGACCGGGTGTACCGCCATCTGTTTCATGATGGCGTGCTCACTCCGGCCCGGGCCGCGGGATATTATGATCTGCGGGCACGGGAGATTTATGAGGCGATGGTGGCGGAAACCGCGCGGTGGCAGCCGGGCAGCAGTGTGGGGCCGCTGCCCTGGGACCGGGATGGCGAGTGGACGGTCGAGCGCAACTACCTGATGAACACGTTTTTCCCGCAGCGCGCCTCGGTCCTGATGAAGCAGTTCCGAGCCCGCGGGTGGTATCCGGTGGAGGCTCCGGAAATGAGCCGGCGCGGAGGCGCGGTGGATCCCGGGACGCAGATTCTGCTGAGCGGGCCGGCGGGGGCGGCGGTTTATTACACGCTGGACGGATCTGACCCGCGGCAACCCGGGGGCGCCATCAGTCCATCGGCGGTGCCGTATGCCACCACCGTCAGCAGTCGGACGCTGGTGGCGGCCCACGACGACGTGGCTGGCGCGGGCGCGGTGTGGAAATATCTCGTCGCCGCGGCTGATCCCGGGGCGGCGTGGAAATCCGAGGGATATGATGATTCCGCCTGGCCCCGGGGGGCGGTCGAGTGCGGATACGGGGACGGTGACGAGGTGACGGTGGTCGGATTTGCCGACGTGGATCCGGCGACGCCGGGGGAGCAGCGGAACCTCACGACGTATTTCCGGCATGAGTTTACGGTGGAGGATCCGGGGTCGATCAGCGGTCTGGCGCTGCGGGTGAAGCGGGATGACGGGGCGGTGGTGTATCTGAACGGGCGGGAGGTTTTCCGCACGGCGATGCCGGAGGGGGAGGTCGGCTTCACCACTCCGGGCAATGGCGGCGTCGGGGTGGCCGACGACGGCAACGCGTGGTTTGGCACTTCGCTGGCACCCTCCGCGTTCACGCTGAAGGCCGGCACGAATCTCCTGGCGGTGGAAGTGCACAATGCCAGTCCGGCCAGCAGCGATATCAGTTTTGACCTTGAGCTGACGGCCACCCAGGCGGTCACGCCGCAGCCGATTGTGATTCAGGATGCGGCTACGCTCAAGACGCGGGCGCGGGTGGGCAACGAATGGTCGGCGCTCAACGAAGCGTCATTTTTCCTCAGCGGCACCGAGCCGGCCTCGGTGGCGAGCCTGAACCTGACGGAAATCCACTATCATCCGGAGGGGGCGGGGCAGGGCGATGCCGAGTTTCTCGAGTTTACCAATACCGCGGCTCATGCCATCGACATGACCCGGGTGCGGGTGGCCGGGGCGGTGGCATACGAGTTTCCGTCCGGTATCGTCCTGCGCCCCGGTGAATCCGTGGTGGTGGTGAAAGATCCGGGAATATTTGACGCGCGCTACCGGATGCCCGGGTCGCCCTGGCACCATGCCGGCATCCGGGTGGCCGGCGCCTGGAGCGGGTCGCTCGCCAATGCCGGCGAGGAGATCCGGGTGGTGGATGCCGCGGGGGCGACGGTCAGTGCGTTCACTTGGGATGATGAGGGTGCGTGGCCCGGCCGGGCCGACGGCCGCGGCAGTTCGCTGGAGCTGGTGGACCCGGCTGCCGTGCCGCTCACCCTGGAGGCGAAAAATGTTTATCTGGCGGACCCCGGACGGTGGCGGTCGTCGTCGGAATTCCACGGATCTCCGGGCCGTCCCGGCGCGGGGCCGGACCGCCGGGTGGTGGTGAACGAGGTGATGGCGGCGCCCGTTCCTCCCGCCGTGGATTTTATCGAACTGCTGAATGTCACCGCGATCAGCCAGAACGTGGGCCATTGGTTTC
Source organism: Verrucomicrobiales bacterium (assembly GCA_023253495.1). GTDB lineage: Bacteria > Verrucomicrobiota > Verrucomicrobiia > Verrucomicrobiales > V1-33 > CAJBME01. The sequence continues at coordinate 1,164 of JALRGF010000600.1, read as the reverse complement.
TGAGTGATTCGTCAGACGACTACCGCAAATACCGTTTGCCGGCCGGCCTGAGCCTGCCGCCGGCCGGGCGGCTGGTGCTGGACGAGACGCAGTTCAATGCTCCCGAAGCACCCGGATGCCTGGTGCCTTTCGCGCTCGGGGCCGGCGGCGACGACGTGTTTCTGCTGGAGGCGGACGCGGAGGGAAACCTGCTGCGGTTTGCCGACCGGGTGGAATTCCGGTTTTCACCCGGTGACGTGCCGTGGGGCCGGTGGCCGGACGGCGACGGCGCCATCGCGCCGCTGAACATTCCGACCCGGGGGGCGCCGAATGGGTCGGCGCTGGGCGGGTATGCCGACTGGGCCGCGGGCATCTTCCCGACCGGCGCACCGGTGACGGCGACCGGTCTGGCGCACGATCCGGACGGTGACGGGCTGACCAATTGGGCGGAGTTTGCTTTTGGCACTTCTCCCGTGGCGGCGGACGGGTCGGTGGTCGATGTGGTCTCGCTGACCGAGGAAATGATGACCCTCGTTTACCGCCGGCGCACCGAAAGTGCGGGCCTCGTCACCCGGGTCATGCTCTCCGACGACCTGATCGACTGGGTGCCGGCGGGGGCGGCGGTCAGCGTGCTGGCCGAGGAACCGCAGCCTGACGGCTCGACCCGGGTCACCGCCGCGCTCGGGACTCAGTCGCTCCGGAAATACATTCGGGTTGAGGTGCATCCAGTGCCGTGAGCGTCCGGAGGCGGGAAATTGCGGGTGTCGGCCGGCACGGTGCGGGTATGATGGCATCCATGCCATCCGATGCTCACCCCCGCCAAGGCATCACGCTTTGCCGCCATCCACTGCTCCAGGCCGGACTGACCCGGTTGCGCGACCACCGCACGTCGTGTGATGCGTTCCGGCGCCATGTCCGGGAGATGTCGATGCTGCTTTTTGTCGAGGCATCGCGGGATCTGGAGACCGGCGAAGAGGCGGTGGTGACGCCGCTGGCGCCGACGACCGGTCGCGTGCTGGTGCACCCGATCGTGCTCGTCCCGATCCTGAGGGCCGGCCTGGGCATGGTCGATGGCATCTGGCCGCTGGTGCCGACGGCGCGGCTCGCGCACATCGGCATTTATCGTGATGAGGAGACGACGCGGCCGCATCCCTACTACTCGAAATTCGGTCCGGCACTGGATCC
>JALRGF010000583.1 GCA_023253495.1 Verrucomicrobiales bacterium | reverse complement strand
TGTACGCGTACCCGATCGTCTTTGATATGCGATCCTCCTTCCGAAAGGGGCGGAACTCGTCCGTGGCAGCGTTCAACATACCGTTATCAAACGGGATGCAGCTGTCCGGTAGTTGGTCCAGTGTGTTCACGAACTTGGCGTCCTTGATGGTGGCCGGCGGTTCATCGACGATGGCCCGGTCGATGGCCGAAGTGAGGTCGCTGAAATCCGCCAGTTTGCCGAGAAGGGAGGTGGCCAGAGCGGGCGGCGGGGTATCCGGCGCGGCCATCAAGCCGAGAGCGGCCTGCACCTCTGGAAGCCGCTGGAGCGAGGCGGCCAACGCCTGAAGGTCCCGGCCGTTGCCGCCCCCTTGGCCGAGACGACCGGCGGTGCGCTCGATGTCGCGGATCTGACGGAGTGTCTCACGCAGGGTGCCGAGCAGCGACGGGCGATCCACCAGCGTGGCGATGAAGTCCTGGCGTTCGTGCAGGGCGCCGAGGTCGCGCAGCGGCCGCAGGATCCAGTCGCGCAGCGCGCGCGCTCCCATCGGCGTCTGGGTGCGGTCGAGGGCGCCAAGCAGCGTGGACTCCTTGCCGGCGCGGCTGTGGACGAGGTCAAGGTGCTGCTGCGCCGCGCTGTCGAGCACCACGAAGCTGCCGGTCTGGTACGGCTGGAGGCGGCGCAGGTGGTCAACGGTGCGCTGCAACGAGTGTTTCAGGTAATGCAGGATGGCGCCGGCCGCGCCCACCGCCGCGCGCATGCCGGTGCAGCCGAACCCGTCGAGCGACTGCACCCGGAAATGTTCGCGCAGCGTGAACACCGCCTGATCATGCAGAAAAGCATACCCGTCATGCACCTGCGCGGCCGGCAGCCGGCCGAAGGTCGCCGCCTGATCCGCGCTGAACAGAACTTCCGCCGCCCCGATGCTCGCCAGCTCGTCCTCCAGCGCCCGCGCCTCCCCGAATTCGGTCAGCCGGAACACGCCGGTGGTGTGGTCGACATAGGCCAGCCCCAACCGCCGCCCGTCCTCAAAAACCGCCGCGAGATAGAGCGGCCGGTCCGCTTCCAGCATGGCCAGGTCGTCGACGGTGCCCGCCGAAATGACCTGACTGATTTCACGGGTGGTCAGTTTGCCGGCCACCGGTTCGCTCGTCTGTTCGGCGATGGCGACGCGCTTCCCGGCCTTGACCAGCCGCCGCACATATCCCGGCGCGGCATGGAACGGCACGCCGGCCATGGGCACGCCATTGCGTTTGGTCAGGGTGAGTTTCAGGATGTCCGCCGCCGTCTTCGCATCCTCGAAAAACATCTCGTAAAAATCACCCAACCGGAAGAGCAGCAGTACGTCCGCAGGCAGCGTCTGCCGCATCGCGTGATACTGTTTCATCATCGGGGTGAGCTCGGCGGCCATCGTCCGTCACCTTGGCGGCAGCCAGCAGGAGACGCAAGCAGGGCCGGACCGGGTGCGCCGGCGGCTGCGGCCGGAAGGAGCGGCTCCCTCAGGAGGCGGCCGTGGAAACCGGAGCCGCAGGGGCGGTCGTCGCCGGCGCCGCCACCGGTGCCGGAGCGGTGGCGGCCGCACGCGTCTGCAGCGCGGCATAGCGCCCGGCGACCAGTCCGACCGGGACCCAGAAGACCAGCGACTCGAACCGCGGTTCGGTGAACAGGCTGGTCAGCGCCTCGCCGTCGAAGACCAGCGCCGTCGATCCGTACACAAACAGGACCAGCCCATCCAGTCCGAGCCCGCCGCGCCACACTTCAAAGGCCCGGCTGAGGACCAGAACCCCGAAAAAAAGCAGACCGACCACGGCCACCTGGCCCCCGTGGTAGTGGGTGGCCACCAGCACGCTGTGCGGGTGAGTGGCCGGCCACCGGACTTCCGCGGCCGCCGAGTGTTCGTGCCACCAGCCTTTGCCCCAGAACCGCTGGGATGGATCCTCGATCCGCTGCAGCAGCAAGCGGTAGAGGGGCAGCCGACCGGCGTCGCCGCGCTCGACCCAGTTTCCCAGGCCGTTGTCGGGCAACCGGCGGTCGAAGGGATCTGCCGAGGCGGCCGGCACCACCACGCGGCCGGGAAACTGGCGCGCGAGGGCAGCGCGTTCGGCCAGATGCTGGCTCAGGAAATGAAACGCCCCGAGGGCCAGCAGCACCCACAGCAGCGGCAGGGAAGCCCGCTTGCGGCGCACGACCACCGCCAGCAGCCCGGTGGCGGTGAGCATCGCCAGCGAGGCGCCGCGGCTCTGGCAGAAGGCCACCGCGAGATTGAGCACAAACAACACGGAACCCCAACGCCACGCACTGGCCAGCGAAGAGGAACGCGCCAGTCCCACGCCCGCCCAGACCGCCGCAAACCCGAAAGTAATGGCCGTCGGCACCGGATGCTGCCCGCCGTGCACAAACCAGTTCCGCAGCCGCTCGCCGAACGTCGCCCCCGCATTCAGTCCGTAAAAAATCACCAGACTGGTCACCGCCGCCACCAGCGCCGCCGTCACACACCACCGCTGGCAGGCCACCAGGCCCCGCCCGCTCACCACGGCCGCCGCCACCGCCGCGTTCAGCGCGACCACGCCGAGCAGACCGGCCACCGCCGACACCACCATCAGCACCCCGGCCCCGCTGGCCGGCGGCGGATGATTCACCACCGCCAACCCGAAAAAAACCGCCAGCCAGACAGCCGCCGCACGCAGGACCCCGCCATGGTCAACGCGTCCGCGCCCGCGACCCCAGATCAACGCCGGCACCACCGCCCCGCCCAGCCAGAACCCGTGCCACCACGCCCCGGGCAAAAGGTAATACCCCGCGAGAAACCCGCCCACCGCCACCGTGAACCAGCCGTCCCCGACCCAACCGGCCACGCCGCCGCGCCCCGCGGCCCGCGCGGGCATCAACGCCGGCACCCCCGCCGTCTCCATCGCACTCGACTTCACGCCCCCACCAAAGCACATCCCGCACCCTCCCGCACCCGGAGATGCACGCGCCGCCCGGCCGCCGGCTCAGTAGCCACCGGCTCCGATCGATCCGGAGCCCCCTGCCACCGGCGTGCCCGCCGCTTCCCGACGCCGGTATTCATCAAGGATGGCGGCGGTGGCGGAGGCGCCGCAGCGCGTCGCCCCCAGCTCGCGCACCCGGATCAGGCCGTCGAGATCACGCACCCCGCCCGCCGCCTTGATCTGGACCTTCCCGGAAACACTCGCGCGCATCAGCTGCAGGTCGTGCTCGGTGGCTCCCCGGTAATTGTAGCTGCCGTCCGGCTGTTTCACGAAGCCGTACCCCGTGCTCGTCTTGATCCAGTCGGCACCGGCCCGCTCGCAGATCTGGCAGAGCCGGATCTTCAGCTCATCCGCCCCCAGACCGGCGCCGCCGTCCGCCAGATAATCATTCTCCAGGATCACCTTGACCTTCGCCCCATGGCGGTGCGCCTCGTCACAGACCGCCCGGACGTCCGCCTCCACAAAAGCCCAGTCCCCGCTCATCGCCTTGCCCAGGTTCACCACCATATCGATCTCCCGCGCCCCGTCCCGGCAGGCGACTTCCGTCTCGTACCGCTTGACCTCGCTCGCGCTGTTGCCATGCGGAAATCCGATCACACACCCGACAATCACCTCGGTCCCGCGCAGCCATTCGACCGCCTGCCGCACCGCATACGGCTTGATGCAGACCGAGGCCACCTGGTAGCGCACGGCCAGCCGGCAGCCGTCCTCCAGCTCGCGGTCGCTCAGGGTCGGCTGCAGCAGCGAGTGGTCGATCATCTTCGAAAGCTCAAGATAAGAATGCGTCATGGCGGCGGAATGAAGAACGGCGTGCACAAGGCGCCCGGTCGCGACCGGTGTCCAGAAAAATACGGGGATTGTCGCCCCGTTGCTTCCCCCGACTGAGTTCCGCGCCGACCGCTTCGGCAAACGCCTCGCTCGTCAACCCCTCGGCCGCAGGCTCCGGCCAAGGTTCGGCAACCCGGGCCACGGCACCGGCCAGCACACCGGCGCAACCGATAACCCTCAGAGTGGACAAACCGCGCGCGGCGCTCTCAGTGAAGCGGGTTCGGTGGCGTTTCGCTGTGAAGGATGCAGTTGGAGCCTCGCCCGACTCACGCCGGAGATCACACCCGGATCCCTTCCGCGCGGGCGGCGGCGCTCAGTTCCTTGTCAAAACAGACGAATGGGATTTCCGGAAAGACGTGGGCCACGCGGCGGAGGCAGAACAGGTGGCCAGCGTCCGCGGCACGGAGGCGGTGTCTGGAGTTGAGAGAACAGACCACTTCGTGATCGTCTCTCCCCTCTCACGCACCCGGCGAAGGTACTTGCTGAGATTGTTCTTGAGATCCGCCGTTTTCACCCGCAAGTGAACCACATGGTCATTCAAACATGGCCACGACAAGGCGCGGCTGAGGCCGCGGGACCCAGCGGGAGGCGGGTCAGGAAGGCGGCACCATCAGTGACGTCGGGATCGTGCGACAGCGTGCTTCCGAGGCTGCGCGTGAGGCGCCCGCACAGGGCGAGACCGTGGCCAGCATCTGAATTTGCTTTCGCGGGCCGGCGTTTGGGAAGGGGCGTGAGGCATGGGCCGGGTGGGGTGGGTGGGGGGGGTGGGGGTCTGTCGCACCGAAAAGGTCGTGCGCTTTGGCGGTCAGTTCACCCCGGCCGCCTACGCCGCCATGCGTGCCCAAGGCGCGCCCCTCGCCGCCGTCGCCTGAGCCGCGACGCCCGCACGGTCGACCGGAAATGTGCGTCGACCGCCCCTATGCGGTTCCGTCGAACGCTTACGAGCAAAATGTCGCTGCACGCCAACCGCTGGCTGCCACGACCGAAGGTCGTCCACCCTTATCCTGAAGAACGCTTCTATGACGCCACCACTCAAGGGTAAGCGTCCGAGGAAGCACCGTGGCTAATGACTGGCCGACTGGGTTGCTGGCGGCGAGAAGCACGGGATGAGCAAACGTTACAGCGAGAAGGAGAAGCTCCGACTGGTCTCGGGGTGGGCGGAGAGCGGGGA
>JALRGF010000578.1 GCA_023253495.1 Verrucomicrobiales bacterium | reverse complement strand
CGCAACATGCTCGACGGCGAGTTTCCGACGCTCGGTGCCTGGGTCCATTACGGCCTGGGCAGTCTGAACGACAACCTGCCGCAGTTCATTTCCATGGGCACCCGCGAGTACTGGATCCGCAAGGACGGCCAGTACCTCGGGCCGGCCCATGACGCCGTGCCGCTGCGCGTCGATCCGGCCCACCCGCTCGATTTCGGCCAGCCGGCGCGGCCGGTCGCAGAGGCGGCCCGCAACGTCGGAAAGGACCTGTTGCGCGAGCTGAACGCGCTGCGCGGTGTCGAGTACCCGGACGACCCGGTGCTGGCGGCGCGCGTGCGGTCGTATGAACTGGCGTGGCGGATGCAGCAGTCGGTCCCGGAGGTGATGGATTTTTCGCGGGAATCGGAGGAAACCAAGGCGCTCTACGGCATCGAGTTGCCGCACTGCCGCGAGTTCGGATCACAGTTGCTGGCGGCGCGGCGGCTGGTCGAGCGCGGGGTGCGTTTCATCCAGATCCAGCATGGGGGTGGCGGAGCCGGGGCCTGGGACGCGCACGGCGGCCTGAAGGCGAACCACGAGTCGTTGTCGCGCCAGGTCGACCAGCCGATCGCCGCCCTGCTGGAGGACCTGGCCCGGCGCGGACTGCTTGACGAAACGCTGGTCGTCTTTGCCACCGAGTTCGGACGCACTCCGGGATCCCAGGGGTCTGACGGCCGCGACCACCATATTTTCGGCTTCAGCGTCTGGATGGCCGGCGGCGGTGTCAAGGGCGGTGTGGTCCACGGAGCCACCGACGAAATCGGCTTCCATGCGGTCGAAAACCGCCATTCCGTCACCGACATCCACGCCACCATCCTGCACCAGCTCGGGCTGGATTCGCGCCGGCTGGAAATCCCCGGCCGCAAACGCCTCGAGATCGACCACGGCCGGCCGATCACCGAGGTACTGGCATGATGCCGCGGCCGGCCGGGCTCCGGCTCCGCAGTTCCGGCCGGGAGATTTTTTTTCGCGCCGTGCTGGCTGATTCCGGGACCCGGATCCACACTTGAGCGATGAACCCCCGACCAATTGCCCGCCTGTCCATCCGGCTGGAAGACGTCACTCCTGAAGTGAAGCGGACGGTGGCGGTGCCCATGGATATCCGTCTCGACCGACTGCATGAACTGATTCAGGCGGCGATGGGATGGACCGACTCTCATCTGTATGAGTTCCGCGTCCGCGACATCGGCTGGGGTATCCCGGATCCCGACTGGCACGATGGTCGGCTCGATGCGCGGAAAGCAACGCTCTGGGAGGTGATGGAGGACACCGGTGCGAAGACGCTCCGGTACATTTACGATTTTGGGGACGGCTGGGAGCACGTCATCAAGATTGACCGGCTCTTTCCTCCCGATGGCGGGGATTTTTTCCCGTTGCTTCTGTCCGCCTCCGGTCGCTGCCCGCCCGAGGACATCGGCGGTGCCTTCGGTTATCAGGAATTCCTCGCCGCTATCGCCAATCCGAAGCACCCGCGCCACGCTGTGATGAAGGAGTGGTGGTCGGATGATTTTGACCCCGACG
>JALRGF010000573.1 GCA_023253495.1 Verrucomicrobiales bacterium | reverse complement strand
TCGCGGGCCAGCGCCGCCTCATCAATCCACGGAGCCCCCACGACCAGAAACGGCGCGTCCGTGCCGCGCCCCACACTCAGATTGGTGAATTCCAGCAGTCCGACTCCCGGATACAGCGCGGCCGCTTCCAGGCTGCGCATGTTGGGGGACGGATGGATCCACGGCAGACCGGTCTCGTCGTACCATTGCGACCGCTTCCAGTTCTCGCAGCGGATCACCTGGAGATCGAGTTTCCATCGGCGCTCGGCGGCAATCAGGGTGGCCAGCTCTCCCGCCGTCAGTCCGTGGCGCAGCGGCAGCGAGTGGGCGGCAATAAACTCAAATCCACCTTCGCGAAGCGGGCCGCCCACTGCCGTGCCCCCGATCGGATTCGGCCGGTCAAGCACCACAAACCGTTTCCCCGCCTTGGCCGCGGCCTCCATCGCCAGCGCCATGGTGGAAATGTATGTGTAAAACCGGCAGCCGATGTCCTGAATGTCAAAAACCAGGGTGTCGATGGCCGCCAGCTGCTCGACCGCCGGAGCCCGGCGCTCACCGTACAGGCTGTAGACCGGCAAGCCGGTTTTTTCGTCCCGTGAATCAGCGATCCCGTCGCGGTCGAGCGCGCCGCGGATGCCATGCTCAGGACTGAACAACGCCATCAACGTCACCTCCGGTGCCGCATGCAAGAGATCAATGGCCGGTGTGCCGTCGCGCGCACAGCCGGTATGATTGGTGATCAGACCGACGCGCCGGCCGCGCAGGGCGGCAAAGCCATCGCGCCGCAACACATCCAGCCCGGTCAGGACCGGAGCCGCCGGCTTCCGCGACGCCACCAGCGCGGATGGCGGCGCGGGCCACGGCAACGTGAATCCAGGCAAGGCCACCTCCGACCATGCCGCCGCACTTTCGGCCGCCAGCGTGCCGAGCCGTGACCGCAACGCACTGACCACCCCCGCCTCCGTCGGGTGGTTCCGGTTGGTGACAAAAACCACGAACGACCGGGAGACCGGATCGATCCACAGCGAGGGCCCGGTCCACCCGGTGTGCCCGAACGACCGGCCTTCCGGAAAGAATTTCCCCCGCTGACCGGAAAACCGGGTGGCCACATCCCAGCCGAGCCCCCGCCGGTCCGGCATCTCCGCCGGCGTCTGCACCCGCGTCATTTCCGCCACCATCGCCTCGCTCAGGACGCGCCGCCCGTCGAGGATGCCGCCATTCATCACCATCCGGCAAAACCGGGCCAGATCCCGCGCCGTGGAAAACAAACCGGCATGGCCACACCGCCCGCCCATGCGCCGGCTGGTCGGATCATGCACCACCCCGCGCAGCGGCTCCCCGTCCGGACCGTACTCGGTCGGAGCCGTGCGCAGCCACCACGACGCCGGAGGCACAAATCCCGTGTCCCGCATGTCCAGCGGCTCGAAAATCCGCTCGCGGGCATAGTCGGAAATCCACCGCCCGCTCACCTGCCGGATGATCTCCCCGAGAAGCACGAAATTGACATCACTATACACAAAGGAGGTGCCCGGCGCCGACTTGACCGGCTCCCGGCAGGCACGGGCAATCCCTTCATCATAACCAGCCCACGGCGCCGCCGCATCATACCGGATCCCCGGTGGCAAGCCGGACACATGCGTCAGCAGATGCCGCACCGTGATCGCCTCCCGGCCGTCCCCGGCAAACGCCGGCACATACTTCCCCACCGGATCCTCAAGCGACAACCGCCCGTCCTCGACCAACCGCAGGATCGCCGGTGCCGTCGCCACCACCTTGGTCAGCGACGCCACATCAAAAATCGTGTCCTCCGTCATCAACTCAACCTCCGGCACCACCGCACGCCAGCCGGAAACGTGGCAAAACGACTCGCCCGCATGCTCCACGTGGAGCACCGCCCCGGGCAGCCGACCGCTTTCCACCGCCCCATCGACCTCCGCCGCCATCGCCTCGCCCCACCCCCACGGCCACTCCGCCCGCAAGCAGGCCACCACCATCGGCACCACCACCAACGCAACCAGACAGCCTCGAATTCTCATGCCCCAATCAAACACACCGCATCCGACCTCCGCAAGCCCGGCAGCATCCCAACCCCCGTCCGCCCCCCCTCCCCCATGCCCGGGACACGGCCCATCGTACCTTTTCCCAGATTCGCAGATCATGATTTTGTGAACACTTCGCTCAAGCTACCTGTCCAGAAGCCTCCCTCATATCGACTGGATATGTTCTTTTGATCATATCTACAGAGAGAATCGACAAAGTACCTGTCCCAAAGAGAATCGACACCCCTTCTCCCGGAAAACTCGATTGCCCCTATAGACACAGTCGACAATTCCCAATCGCGGAATCGACAAAGTACCTGTCCCAAAGAGGAGGAGGAGAAGCATGCCACAGAGTACCTGTCCCAAAGAGAATCGGCACCCTTTCTCTCGGAAAACTCGATTGCCCCTATAGACACAGTCGACAATTACCAACCACGGAAAGACCACAGAGTACCTGTCCCGAGGGCTGCCGAGCGGCATCCTGTCGCTGTCCGGCTGACGGTTCTTCCTGTCCCGGGA
>JALRGF010000542.1 GCA_023253495.1 Verrucomicrobiales bacterium | reverse complement strand
CGCACGCGTTTGCGGAAGCTTTCGATGTGTTCGCCATGGCGCAGAAGCATTTCGATGACGCGGGCCGAGCGCCAGCCGCCCGGCGATTCCGCGCCCTGATAGCGCATGACCGTTCCGCTCTGCGGCTCGACGTGGTCGGCGCGCACCCGCTTGTTGGTCAGCGTGCATTCGCGCATCAGGTCGGCGAAGGTGTCGACGTGTCCCGACGCCTTCCAGATCGCCGGGTTCATCAGGATGCAGGCGTCGAGGCCGAGCACGTCGTCGCGTTCCCGGGTCATCGCTTTCCACCAGGCGTCGCGCAGGTTGCGTTTCAGCTCGGCCCCGAGCGGACCGTAATCCCACACCCCGCCGCAGCCGCCGTAGATTTCGGACGACTGGAAGATGAAGCCCCGGCGCTTGCAGAGGCTCACGATCTTTTCCATCAGGGGCGTTTCTTTGGGGGTGGCTTGGGACATGAGTTGCGGCGGTCGGAAAGGGGGGAGGCGGAGTGAAGCCCGGATTCGGGAATTATCAAACCGGGATCGGGCGGCGGCGCTCGAGCTCCTGGGACCGCCGCAGTCGCTGCGGCTCGTCGCCACCGCATTCACGTGATGGACGGACTGGCCCCAAGAGGCAGGCCCCTTCGCCCCGCGGACTGGAGGTGGCGCTTGAGGTCCTTGGCTTCGGGCGCCAAGGCCGTCGAGCCGCAGACGACTGCGGCGGTCCCAGGGGAGGCGTCACGGGAGCAGCTGGGTCTCGCCGACAGTGAGCCGTTTGGCTTCGCGGCCGAGCAGGTCCTTGAGGCGCGTCCGGAGCTGGCGCTCGGCTTCCTCCTTGATGTCGGACTTTTCCGCATCGAGGCGCGCCTGAGCCAGCATCTGCTGGGTGGCCAGGCCGGTGTGTTCCGGGGTGATTTTGTTGATCAGGCCGTTGTCGGAGAAATACACGTCATAGTGTTTCATCTCGACACTGGTGATCCTGGCCGGCGGAAAGTCCGCGTGGACCTCGCCGGTGGTCTCGTTCACGGTCACCGAGAGCGGCTGGGTCAGGTCAAAGCCGGCCTTGACCACGAAGTCGCCGCGCAGGATCAGGGTCGCCTTGCTGCCGAGCACGCTGGTTTCGATCTTGGTCATCGTCTGCGTTTTCCGCTGGACGACATTGAGCTCGGAGATGTCTGATTTCTGGAGGGTGACGGTATTGGACGACAGGCTGACGCGTTCGCCGGTGATGGCTTCGAGGGCGCCGGCGGCGGCGCGGCGCAGACCGCCGGCCGCCTTTTCCGCCGGGCGCACCAGCAGCAGCCAGCCGACCCAGCCGCCGGCGAGGATGACCAGCGCCAGACCGAGACCGGCCCACAACCAGGCCAGGCCGGTGAGTCGGGGCGGGCGTGCGGGCTCAGCGGTGCCGTCAGTCTCAGGCGCCGCTGCCGGCGGGGCGGGCGGGGCGGGCGGGGCGCTGAGAGCCTGGCGGGTGGTCGGCGGGGGATCGGAATCGCTCATGGCAGAAATCGGATGCCGCCTCATTTACGCCCATGGACCGGCCCCGCGCCAGCATGGCTTTGGGCCTGCCGGCGGGGAACCAGTCCACGGGAACGGAAAAA
>JALRGF010000424.1 GCA_023253495.1 Verrucomicrobiales bacterium | reverse complement strand
TCACCGTCTCGCTGCCGGCGGAAACGGCGGGAGCGGCGGGAGCGGCGGGAGCGGCGGGAGCGGCGGGTGGCCGGGCGGAGCCGGATCCGGGCGTACGGCCGGTGCGGCCGGCGCGGGTCCTGGTGCTTGATGACGAGCCGCTCATCCGTCAGCTGATGGTGGCGCATTTGTCGGCGAGCGGTCTGGTGGTTGAGACGACTGGTGACGGGCAGGCGGCGGTGCGGCGGTATCGCGAGGAGTTGGCGAAAGGGGTGCCCTTTGATCTGGTCATCCTTGATCTGAGCATCCCGTCCGGTCAGGGTGGACGGGAGACGATGGAACAGCTCCGCGTCCTGCATCCGGGGGTCCGGGCCATTGTTTCCAGCGGCTATTCCGATGATGCGGTGATGTCGCGCTACCGGGATTTCGGATTCAGGGCGGTGTTGCCCAAGCCGTATGACCCGGCCGAGCTGGTGGCTCTGGTCAACGAGGTGCTGGCGGAGTAATTCCGGGAGCCCGATTTCTTATCCGATCCTTCTCTGGTTCCATCCGATTTTCGTCCCGTGCCCCGCGTCGCCAGTTACTGCACCACGTTCCTCAAGCTGGAAATGCGGCATATTTACCGGCAGGTGACCGGCCTGCAGCGGTGGGAGACGTTTGTCGTCTGCCGCGAGCGCCTGGAGGCGGAGCAATTTCCATTTGGTGACGTGGTGGTGCCGCCGGTGGTGCGGTCAAATTTTCTGCGCCGGGCGTGGCTCAAGTACGTGCGGCGTGAACCGCCGATCGTGTACCGCGGCGAGTACGGCGCGCTGGCGGGCGTGCTGGAGGCGCGGCAGGCGGACCTGCTGCATGTGTATTTCGGTCACACCGGGGTCCATCTGCTGCCGTTTCTGCGGCGGTGGCCGAAGCCGGCGGTGGTCAGTTTCCATGGCATGGACGTGCAGACGCGGGCGGACCGGCCGGGGTATGAAACGAAACTGCGGGCGCTGCTGGCGGAAATCCCGCTGGTCCTCGTGCGATCGGAGTCGTTGCGCGACCGCGTGCTCGCCTTGGGGGCGGATCCATCGAAGGTACGGATCAACCGGACCGGGATTCCGCTGGATGCTTTTCCGACAGCGGCGCGGGTGCGGCCGGCGGACGGAGCGTGGCATCTGGTGCAGGCGTGCCGGCTGATCGAGAAAAAAGGTCTGACGGTTTCCCTGAGGGCCTTTGCACGGCTGGTGTCAGTGTACCCGGCAGCGCGATTCACCATCGCCGGGGAAGGCCCGTTGCGGGAATCACTCGAACGTCTGGCCGGCGAGCTGGGCGTCAGCAACCACGTGGATTTTGCCGGGTTCATGGACCAGGCGGGCCTGCGCGACCTGTATCACCGGGCCCACGTGTTTGTACACCCGAGCCAGCTGACGGCCGACCAGAACCAGGAGGGCATACCCAACTCCATGCTCGAGGCCATGGCCACCGGGCTCCCGGTGCTCGCCACGCTTCATGGCGGCATTCCCGAAGCCGTCCGCCACGGCGCCACCGGGTGGCTGGTGCCGGAGCGAGACGAAGACGGGCTGTTTGACAGCATGAAGCGCCTGACCGGGGAGCCGGGCGTATGGGAGGCGATGGGCCGGGCGGCCGCCGCCGACGTGCGCGAGCAATTTGAGCACTCGGCGCAGATCGCCCGGCTGGAGGGATTTTACGACGAGGCGCTCAGTACACGCCCTCAATGACTTTTTTCTCCATGGCGCCGAAGGGACGCACGTCGCCCACGCCGTCCCACGGATAACGCTCGCACGGTTCCCGCCGGATGGCTTCGTCGCGCTCAAGGAAACGCGGCATGAAAAACTCCCGGGTCAGCGTGGTCAGCTCGACCCGGCCGTACTCGCCGTACCCGCGGGTCACGGCAGTGTCCTTGGGATCGACGATGCGCAGGATGGCCCGCGGCTGCGGGGCGTAATAGGTCACGGAATAATTTTTCTGCGGCAGCTCCCAGGGCAGTGAGCAGGCGAGTCCCATCAGCGTGTTGCCGTAGGTCGGCACGAATCGCGTTTTGTTTTCGCAGACTTCCTCAACGAGGAACCGGACTGTCTGCGGCGTCATGCTGGTGCCGCCGCAGAAGACGCCTTTGATGCCGCAGCCGGGCAGCGAGACGCGCTCGGCCAGGCTTTCGAGAAGCTTCGGCGTGGTGAAGAGGCAGGAAATGTTCCGGTGTTTGACCATTTCGACGCCCTGGTCGATGACGTGTTTCTGGTAGCGTTCGACCTCGTCGATCTGACCGCGGCCGATCAATTTTTTCACCCAGCGGGGGTCGAGATCGACGAAATACGTGCTGCCTCCGCGGTAGGCGGCGAGGTGTTCGATGGCGAGGCGGAGCCGGCGCGGTCCGGTGGGTCCGAGCATCAGCCAGTTGCCGCCCTTCGGGAAAAATTCGTCCTCGAGCTGGTGGGAGAACTGTTCGTAGTCGTGTTTGTAATCGTCCCAACCGATCCGTTGTTTGGGCAGCCCGGTGGTGCCCCCGGTCTCAAAGACGTTGAACGGCCGTCCGGCATAAGCTTTGGGAACGAAGCGTTCATTTTTTTCGTCCCGCAGCCAGTCGTCCTGGAAGTGGTCGAACAGCACAAGGTCTTCGGTGGAGCGGATTTTTTCCCGCGGGTCCCATCCGGCTTTTTCCTTCCAGTCGAGCCAGAACGGGCAGCCGGTCTCCGGGCTGAAATGCCATTGGATGATGTCGCGCAGGTGCGCGTTCAAGGCGTCGTGGGCTTGGGTGGCGGTCATGGAGTGTGGGGTGATGAAACGGATACCATTAGGGAATACCGCGCCGGTGTCATGCGCGTTCTCGGGGGGCGGGCCGGATGGCCGCGCGGCCCTCGGCGTGACCAGTACGTCCGGCACGGGCCAACGGGCGCGGCCGCCGGGACGTTCCCCCGGCGGACGGCTTCCCGCCATTTTTAGCTGTGCAAAATATCCGGGCCAGAATAAGGCCGCCTCAAGTCCCTCAAGTCCCTCAAGTCCCTCAAGTCCCTCAAGTCCCTCAAGTCCCTTCGGTCCCTCTGGTCCCTGTCCCTGTCCCTCCCTCCCTACGCCAGCACGCCCGG
>JALRGF010000421.1 GCA_023253495.1 Verrucomicrobiales bacterium | reverse complement strand
GAAGAGCTGGATGAAGCGCACCCCGCGTTCGGCGAGGCGGCGGGCGAGCAGGCAGTTGTTGGCGAAGGATTCCTGGCCGGGCCTGGTGCCATACAGCTCGTGCACTTCCGCGGGTTCGCGGGTGAGGTCGAAGGCATCGGCGGCGGCGACCTGCATGCGGAAGGCCATTTCGTACTGGGCGATGCGCGTCAGGGTTTCGGGGTCGCCGACCTCGGCGGCGGTGCGGCGGTTGATTTCGGCGAGGGCGTCCAGGCTGCGGCGGCGCTGGGTGCGGTCGATGCCTGCCGGGTCCTGGAGGAAGAGGACGGGTTCGCCGGACGACCGGCATTGCACGCCCTGGTAGACGCTGGGGAGGTAACCGGAGCCCCAGACGCTTTTGCCGGCATCCGGGTTTTTGCCGCCGCTGGTGAGCACGATGAAGCCGGGCAGGTTGTCGTTTTCCGATCCCAGGCCGTACGTCGACCATGCGCCGAAGCTGGCGCCGCCGGCAGTGGCCATGCCGGTGTGCATGAGGAGCTGGGCCGGGCCGTGGTTGAACTGGTCGGTGTACATCGATTTGACGATGCACAGGTCATCGGCGGAGCGGGCGAGGTGGGGCAGGCGGTCGGAGATCCATTGGCCGCTGCGGCCGTGCTGGCGGAAAGGGTATTGGCCGCCGAGCATTTTCGGCACGCCCTGGATGAAGGCGAACGTCTGGCCGGCGAGAAATGATTCCGGGCAGTCCTGTCCGTCGAAGCGGGTCAGTTCCGGTTTGTGGTCGAAGAGTTCGAGCTGGCTCGGGCTGCCGGCCATGTGGAGGTAGATGACGCGTTTGGCGCGCGGGCGGAAATGCGGTTCGGCCGGGTGCCACGGGCGGGCCGGGTCTTTGGTGAGGCCGGCGGTGGCGGCGGCGGCGCCTTTCGAACCGAGCCAGATTCCGGCCAGGCCGAGCGAGCAATCGCGCAGGAAATGCCGGCGGGTGCGATGGAGCAGCGGGTGGTCGATCATCGGGTCAGCGGTTGAGGGCGAGGTCGGTATTGAGCAGGGTGTTGGCGACCAGGGTGAGGGCGGCGGCTTCCGGGCTGGGGGCGAGGGCGGCGGCGGTGTCGGGGCGGGCCCGGTAATCGGCGAGCGCCTCGTCGTGGAGACGGAGCAGTGAGGTGACGAGCGGGGCCGGCGGTTCGTCGAGCGTGATCAGGCGGCAGCCGCGGGCGATCTGTTCCGCGGGGGTGCCGCCGTCTTGGGCCATGCGGGCGGCGAGGGCGGCGGCCATCTCGATGAATCCGGGGTCGTTCAGGGTGACGAGTGCCTGGAGCGGGGTGTTGGTCGGCTGGCGTCGCGGGGTGCAGAGGTCGCGGGCCGGGGCGTCGAACGTGAGGAATCCCGGATAGCCGCTGGTGCGGCGGACGTAGGTGTAGAGGCTGCGGCGGAAACGGTCTTCGCCTTCGGACGTCTTCCAGTGGGCGCCGCTGTACACCGTGTTCCAGACGCCCTCGGGCTGCGGAGGAAAGACCGGGGGACCGAACATTTTCGGGGAGAGAAGCCCGGAAACGGCGAGCGCGTGGTCGCGGACCATTTCCGCGGTCAGCCGCTGGCGCGGGCCGCGGGCGAGGAGTTCGTTTTTCGGGTCCTGCGCGATGCGGTCGGGCGCGGCCGTGGCGGTCTGGGCGTACGTCGCGCTCAGGGCGATTTCCCGCAGCAGGCTTTTGACCGACCATGCGTGATGGCGCGAGAGCCGCAGCGCGAGGTGATCGAGCAGGTTCTGGTGCGTCGGTTTGGCGCCGCTGGACCCGAAGTCTTCCAGGGTTTCGACAAGGCCATGGCCGAAAAGACCGGCCCACAGACGGTTGGCGAGCACCCGGGCGGTCAGCGGGTTTTCCGGGCTGACCAGCCAGCGGGCGAGGTCGAGGCGGGTCAGGCGGCCGGGGCCGGTGACGGCCGGCCCCACGCTGGCGGGCAGGCCGGGCTCGACCCGGGCGTCTTTGGTCAGGCGGTTGCCGCGGATCCAGACGCGGGTGTCGCGCACGGCGGCGGCGGCGCGCTCGGCCTGCACCGGCACCCGGGTGTGGGCGGTCTGGTCAATGGTCTGGCCGAGGGCGTGGAACCGGTCCCATTGGGCACGGCGGTCGGGGTCGTTGACCAATGACGTCCAGTGCGGGGCGCGGGTGGCGGCCAGCGCGAAATGCCGCAGCGTGCACGCCTGCTGGTTGGCATTGGCGACGGCGCCCTGTTTGATGCCGATTTCCAGGATCGATCCGGCCGGTGCGCGCAGCGGTGCTTCCGGGATGATGACGGCCCAGCGTCCGCCGGACTGCGACGGGAAACTGCCGAAGCCGCCCGGCCCGCCGTCGAGCGATTCCTGCGGATCGAACGGCCCGGCCAGGTGATCGGCGATGACCTCGCGCAGCGGGAGGTCGCGGCGGGTGCCGTCCGGGTGGACCACGGCGGCGGTGACATGCGAGACGACCGAGGCGCGCTCGGGCCAGGATTGGGGATCGTCATTGTCCGGGAAAATTTCCAGACGCAGCGCGGACAGGCTGTCGGGGGCGGGGAAGCGGAGCGTGTACTGCACGCCGACCGGCAGGGTGCCGCCGGCGGTGATGCGGCCGTCCGCGGCCACGGTCAGGGTGCCGCCGGTGGTGGTGGTTTCCTGCGGCACGAGCGACTGCCAGGCGGAGTCGAGGCCGGCGGTTTCCACGCCGCGGGCATTGAGGGCCTCGCGCAGCTGCCGCCGTTCCCGCCATTGGGCGGCCACGGCGTCGCGGTGCGCGGCGTCGTGGGCCACCGGCAGCCGCGGGAAGTCGTCGTCGAGGTCGGCGTCCTCGGTATTGTCGAAGAATGCCATGACCCGGTAATAATCATCGTGCGGGTACGGGTCGTACGGATGCGCGTGGCACTGGACGCAACCGAGGGTGGTCGCCTGCCACGCCGTCCACGTCGTGTTGATGCGGTCGACCACTGCGGCCGCGCGGAATTCCTCATCGCTGGTGCCGCCTTCGGTATTGTTCTGGGTGTTGCGGTGAAAGGCGGTGGCCAGCAGATCGTCGGCGGTGGGCGCCTCGAGCAGGTCGCCGGCCAGTTGCCGCAGGGTGAATTGGTCGAAGGGCAGGTCCTCATTGAACGCGCGGATCACCCAGTCGCGCCACGGCCAGATTTCCCGGTGCGGATCTTTTTCGAAGCCGTAGGTGTCGGCGTAGCGCGCGAGGTCCAGCCAGACGCTCGCCCACCGCTCGCCAAAGGCCGGCGACGCCAGCAGGCGGTCGACGACCGCGGCCCGCGCCGCCGGCAGGTCGTCGGCGGCCGCGGTCCGGAACGCGTGGAATTCCTCCAGTGTCGGCGGCAACCCGATGAGGTCCAGCGACACCCGGCGCAGCCACTCGGCGGGCGGTGCCGGCAGTGCGGGCGCCTGCGATGCCGCCTCCAGGCGCGCGAGCACGAAGCCGTCGAGCGGTTGCACCGGCCAGGCGGTGTCTTTCACCGAGGGGATGGCCGGCTCCTGCGGCGGCACCAGCGACCAATGTTCGCTCCACTGCGCGCCCTCCCGGATCCATTGCCGCAGCGTGGCGATATCGGCTTCCGGCAATGGCGGCCCGTGGTCCGGCTGCGGCATCACCTCATCGGGGTCAGTCGAGGTCACCCGCCGCATCAACTCGGAAGCGTCCGGATCCCCCGGCACAATGGTCGGCGCCCCCGACTTGCCGATCCCCAGCGCCTTCTCCCGCACCACGAAGGAAACATTCCCCGCCGCCTTCACCCCGCCATGACACGCCGTGCAATGGGTCGTCAGAATCGGACGGATATCGCGGTTGAAGGAGGTTTCAGCCGCAGCGCCCGGCCTCAGCACGAGCAGTCCGGAAACCGTCAGCAGGAAAACAGGAAATCGGGTCACAGGCGGGAACACAACAGAAAGGGCAAACATTGAAACGATGACACTCTAAGCCGCTTCCAGGCGACCATCACACCCCAATCGCAAACGGGAAAAACCTGAGCCCCGGTACTTTTTCCCGGAAACGAAAGAAGCCGGTCCGCCGCCCGGCGCTCACCCCCCGGCGGCGGCGAAGCCGTGTTCCTCGCCGAGAGCGAGGCAGTCGGCGAGCGGGCCCAGGCCTTCGCTGGTGGTGGGGTCGCTGAGGCACATGGCGGCGGCGGAAACCGCCTGGCGCAGGCAGACGGAGACCGGGAAATCTTCGTGCAGGCCGTGGATGAAGCCGGCGGCAAAGGCGTCGCCGGCGCCGGTCGCCCCGCGGATAAAATCGGGCGGCAGTTTCACCGACCCCTGGAAATGCGTCTGGCCGTCGGCGGTGGCGGCCGCCGCGCCCTCGACAAAGTGGATCACCACGCCGCGCCGGACACCGAGGCGCAGCAAGGCCGCGGCCGCCGCGCCGCAGCCGGCCCAGTCGATGCCGTCGCCATCGGCCGCGGCCGTCCGCAGCGGGTGACCGACCAGTTTTCCGGCCTCCACTTCATTGAGGATGAACCAGTCGAGAAATGGCAGTGACGCCTGTGCCGAGCGCGCAAAGTCCGGGTGCTCGACACTGACCATGTCGGCGACGGTGAGCAGGCCGGCATTTCCGGCGGCTTCCAGCACGCGCGAGGCCCCGGTGCGGCCGTCCGCCTCCACGCGGTCGAGCGTTTCCAGCAGCATGAAATAGCCGAGGTAGAAGACGCGGGCGGTGACACCGCAGAAATCAAAATGTTCCGGTGCCAGCAGCGAGTTGGCGCCGCGCTGGTGGAAGAACGTGCGGCGGCCGGTGCTTTCAACGGTAAACGCGTCGGTATAGCTGGTGGGGGCGGCCAGAGTGCGGCACAGCCCGGTGACGTCGATGCCGTGCGCGCGGCAGTCGTCGATGATGGCATCGCCGGTGGCGTCCTCGCCGATCAGGCCGGCCGCGGCCAGCGGAAACGGAGCGCCCATTTTCGCGAGGTCTTTGAGCACATTGTACGGCCCGCCGCCATTGCCGGTCGTCTCCCGCAGGATCGACGCCAGCATTTCCTCGCGCGGGTAGTAATCGATGATCTTGAAGTGATCGACGATGAAGTTGCCGGCGGCGAGCAGGCCGGCGCGCGGCGCGGGGTCGATGGGGGACGGGTAATCGGTCACGGGACCACAGAGCCGCGGATGGACACGGATTTCAACCGGCCGCTGCGCGGCGACGGCGTCGACCGCCGGCTGGGAGGAGGGCCCGCGCGACGGCGTGGATCGCGCGACGGCGTGCGACCGCCCCGGAAATTCCTCTATCGGCGGGGTGGGCGGGCGCGTGCTTGACCGGAGACGGGGGGACGGGGAGCATGGCAGACTGCGAATTTCTGTCTGATTCGATTGTCCGTCTGATTGTCCGTTCCTTCCGTTTATTTGTTCCCCGGCCCCGGCCCCGCCTTGATTTCCATGACGCCTGTCCTGACCGAAGACGCGATCCGCCGTCTGCCTGAGCCCATTGTGGCCACTCTGCGCCGACTGATTGCGCGCATCCGCCGGGTGATCTGGTGGCGGGGGTTCTGGTTCACGCTGGCGAGCCTGGTGGCCGTGCTGCTCGCCATCATGGCGGTGGACGCCGCGTTTGACCTGGAATCCAACGTCCTGCGCGCCGCTCTGACGTTCAGCGGCGCGGCCGTGGTGGCTGCCGTGGCGTGGCGCACCCTGGTCCGCCCGCTCCGGCGGACGTTCGGCCTGGCCCAGGTCGCCCGCCTCGTGGAAATCCACCATCCGGAAATGCACGAACGCATTTCCACCGCCGTCGAACTGCTGGGCAGCCGTCACGCCGCCGGCCTGCGCGGGTCGGACGAATTGCTGGCCGAGGTGGTGAAAGGCGCGGTCACCGACGTCCAGAAGGTCGATCCGGAGGTGGAATTCCCGTCGCTGCCGCAGCGCCGGGCGCGCCGGCTGGCCGGCGCGGCGCTTGCCGTGCTGGCCGGCGTCCTCGCGCTCTGGCCGTTCCAGGGTGGTGTGCTGGTCGCCCGCGCCCTGCTGCCTTTCGCCAACATCGGGAGCGCCGCGGCGTCCGACCTGCGTGTCCTCACCGGAGACACCGCCGTCAACGAGGGAGAGCCCCTCACCCTGCTCGTCGCCGCCAAAGGCCGGGCCGCCAGACGCGTGGAATTGCGCCGCACCCCGGCCACGAGCGCCACCGGGCCATCCAGCGTCACGCCGACCACCGAACGCCTGCTCCCGCAGGTCAGCGACCAGGCGCGGCCCGGCGAAACCGTCTTTGCGCTCACCCTGCCCTCGGTGAACGAAAGCTTCCGCTACGCTGTCACCGCCGGGCGCGCCCGCACCCGGGATTATTTCATCGACGTCCGGCGCCGGCCGGACATTACCGGCCTGCGCGTCACCTACACGTTTCCAGCGTACACCGGACTGCCCGCCAGAACCGACACCGACTCTCCCGGCGACATCGCCGCCATCGCTGGCACCCGCGTCGAGGTGGTCGCCAGCCTGAGCCAGCCGGCGGCCAGCGCCATGGTGGTCTACGATCAGACGGAAAATGCCGGACCGGAGGTCACCCTCGACACCGAAAACGGCACACCCGTCGCCCGCTGGAGCGCGGAACTGGCCCCGGGCGTGAACTACCGGTGGACGCTGCACCCGAAAGGCGCCGGTGATCAGCTCGGCAAACCGGCCGGGGGCACGCTCCGTGCGCTCGAGGACCTGCCTCCGGCGGTGGTCATCGACTCGCCCCTCGACCGCGAACTTTCGCTGCGTCCGAACGAGGTCGTTCCGATCGTCTATACGGCGGCCGATGATCTCGGGTTCTCGGCGGCGGACCTCAGGCTGAACATCGATGGCAAAGGCGAACGCCTCATCGCCGTACCGCTGCCGGAAAAAAATCCCCGCCTGCCGCAGACGTGGCACGGCACCGCTTCCCTCGATCTTTCCACCCTGCCGCTGGCCGGCGCCAGCGAGGTGCGCGTGCGCCTGCGCGTCACCGACACCCTGCCGGCCGATCTCGGCGGACCGCAGTCGGCCACTGCCGAGGACATCCTCATCCGCCTGAACTGGGGCGCCGAAACATTC
>JALRGF010000399.1 GCA_023253495.1 Verrucomicrobiales bacterium | reverse complement strand
GTCCCTTGAGTCCCTTGAGTCCCTTGAGTCCCTTGAGTCCCTTGAGTCCCTTGAGTCCCTTGAGTCCCTTGAGTCCCTTGAGTCCCTTGAGTCCCTTGAGTCCCTCCTGCCACCCCTTCACGAAATCAGTTTCCCATGGCCACGGTGGCTTCCAGCTTCCACCTTCCGTTTTTTTATGCCCGTGGTTGCCAGTTACTGCGCGGACTTTCTCAAGGCCGACATGCAGCACGTGTACCGCCAGCTCAGCGATCTGGGCCGGTGGGAGGCGCGGGTGATCACGCATCGCCGCGAGAACGAGGCCTTGTTTCCATGGCCCCCGAAACGCCTGCGGGTGCTCCCGAAATCGGCCTGGCGCTGGCCGCGGCGCGTCTGGCACCGGACCCTGCGCCGCGCGCCGCTGGTGCCGCCGACCTGGGGCGAGGTGAAGGCGTTCCTGTACCAGGTGAAGCGATTCGAGGCCGATGTGCTGCACATTTATTTCGGTCACCAGGCGGTGCGCTGGCTGCCGGTCATCCAGGCGTGTCCGGTGCCGGTGGTGGTCAGTTTTCACGGGGCGGACGTCGGTGTGGGTGTGGCCCCGGACGCGCTCCGCCGCGTCTTCGGGCACGCCGCGCTGGTGCTGGCGCGCTCCGACGCCCTGCTGGCCGATCTCGAGGCCCACGGCTGTCCACGATCAAAACTGCGCCTCCAGCGGACCGGCGTGCCGCTCGATTTCTGGTCGCCGCCGCTCGTCCCGCGCCCGCTCCCTCCGCCCGACGGCGCGTGGCACTGTGTGCAGGCGTGCCGGTTCGTGGAAAAAAAAGGCCTGGCGACCACGCTGCGCGCCTTCGCGGAAATCGGGCGCGTCTTTCCCGGGGCACGGCTCACCCTGATCGGTGAGGGCCCGGAGCGCGAGTCGCTGGCCCGGCTGGCCGCCTCGCTGGGCGTGGCCGGCCGCGTGCGGCTCACCGGATTTCTGCCGCCGGAAGGCGTGCGCGATGTGCTGCACGCTTCCCACCTGTTCTTCCATCCGAGCGAAACCCCGCCGGACGGCAACCGCGAAGGCGTGCCCAACAGCCTGCTCGAAGCCATGGCCACCGGCCTGCCGGCGCTGGCCACCCGCCACGGCGGCATTCCGGAAGCCGTGACCGACGGCGTGAGCGGCCGCCTCGTTGCCGAACGCGACGCCCCCGGGCTCGCCGCCGCCGCCATCGACCTGCTCCGGGACCCGGCCCGCCTCTCCGCCATGGGGGCTGCGGCCCGTACCGCAGTGATGGAAAAATTCGAACGCCGCACCCAGACGGCCGTGCTCGAAGCCTGTTACGACGAGGCGGCCGCCACGCCCTCCAACCAGTCGAATACCGCTTCCTGCACCCGGTAAATCGGCGTGAAATGCCCTTCGCCCGGCACCGGATGAAAGGTGGCCCCGGGCACGCGCGCCGCCAGTTTCCGCGCCAGCGACCAGTGGAAAAACGGATCCCGGGTGCCGTGCCAGAACGCTGTCGGGCGCGTCACTGCTTCCGGAGCAAACCCCCAGGGATGCAGGTACCGCTGGCCTTCGTCGACCACCCCGAGGCCGCCTTGCCGCCATCCTTCGATGCCGGCAGCCAGCGTGGTATCCGACTCCGGCGACGCCATGAACGCCTCGTCCGGCTGACGGCCGAAAACCCGCATCAGGCTGCGCGCCAACGGCACATCAAAACGCGCCAGAACCGGACCGGCCACCCGGAAACCGGCTCGCAATAGCTGCGGTGCCCGGCGCTCGATGCCTGCGAGCACCCGGAATTCCTTCATGATCAACGCGTGATCCCGCAGGTCGTCGAGCGGAGGAGCCCCGCTGATGACGGCGACGGCCGTGACCCGCTCCGGACAACCGACCCCGCTCGCCAATGCATACGGCCCACCCCCGGACAACCCGATCACCGGACATCGGGCCACCCCGCACTCGTCCAGAAACGACGCCAATACCGCCGGCCAGGCCGTGAACGACCAGCCGGTCCGCCGCGGCGAAAGCCCGATCCCCGGGCGGTCGGGCGCCAGCACCCGCCAGCCGCGCCGCGCCGCGGTCGCCGCCCAGACGCGCCCCATCAAACGCGACGACGGCCAGCCGTGCAGAAACACCACCGGGCGACCCGACG
>JALRGF010000351.1 GCA_023253495.1 Verrucomicrobiales bacterium | reverse complement strand
CCCCGGGCAGGCCTGCGTACAGGGCCTGTTCGCCCTGAAATGGGGCAAATGGCATCGTCAGGGCTGGGCAAGAGATCCATCCGCCCTCTTCCGCACGGAAATGTGTCCGCCCGCTGCTCACTGGGGCTGATTTTCTTTCGGCAGGACAGGTGCACTGTCAGTGCTCAATATCCATATCCGGACAGGTCCGCAATGCTCCGGACGCGGACAGGTACGCAATGCTCTCTCCGGACGCGGACAGGTACGCAATGCTCTCTCGCAGGGCGGCATGGATGACCTCGGACGCGTTGTTGTAGCGCCCGGATTCAATCAACTGGCGGATGAAGCCCTTCTCTATGGGGCGGCAGTGCAACGTTTGAGTGGGTGTCTCGTTTTGTGTCGTTTTGTGTTCTCTCGGTTTGTGTTTCAGACGGTCCTCCCTGAACGAATGAGCACGGTGAACGACCTCAAGGACTGCCCGGAATGCGGGAGCTACGGCCTGTTGCGGCTGGCGTTTCTCTGACGGCGGAGCATCCATGCGCCGCTCAGTGCGATGAGCATCAGGGTCGAGGGTTCCGGTACAGGAAGGGCTGATTTGACTGGGAGATCGATCGAATCGTCGCGCAGGGACACGAAATGGAGGGAAGATGGCATGATGCCGAAGCCGGGGAGGGTGACAGGGGAGCCGATGTTTCCGAGGAGAACCTCCACTCCCGGCTCGTGGGGAAAGAGCATGGCTCCAAAGACCGGACTATCCGGCGTGAACCACTCGGCGTGCCGCAGGAGCAGCACGGAGGTGGAATCCGGCAGGCTCGGCGCGTTTCCGATGAGGGTGAACATCGCCTTTCCGATCAATGGATCATCGTACCGGAGCTGTCGGGATTGATCGAGGGCGTAGAGGCCCGGGATGTGATGGGCATTGGCGTCACCGAGCGCGGCGGCGGAGGACCCGAAGGCCATGAATCCGTCCAGCAGCGACGCCCACGCGGTCCGGGTTGCCGGCAGGCTGGTGAGCATGGTTTCGTCGCGGAATCCGCCGACCACGGCTATTCCTGAGCCGGCGACCGGCAGGCGGCCGTCGGCGAAGGTGACCGGTGTGGCGATCAAACCATCTTCGACAAAATTCTGGATGAGGATATTGCCGCCGCGCCCTCCGGTGGTGAGGGCACAGAAGAGCAGGATCCATGGCAGGGGGCGGCATCGCATCACGATCAGGATAGCGATACCCGTCTGGACGGAAAGCCGCAAACCGACGCTGGTTGGGTTCAGGGTCGGGCGGCCCGGGCTTTGGCGAGGACGTCGGCGAGGGTGACCCGGGCGCCGCCTTGGCGTTTACTTTCATCGGCGGCTTCCATGAAGGCAAAGAGCTCGATGGTTTCGGCCGCGGTGACGGGTGGTTGTCTGGTTTGGAAGAACGTGATGATAGCGGCGACGAGCGGGCCATAGCCGTCGAAGGCCCCGATCGGGGCCTCGCCTTTTTCGCCGCGGGCGAGGCCGGAGTAGGTTTCGCTTTCGGTAAACGTTCCGGTCCGGCCACCGGCCCAGTATCCGGAGACCTTGATTTTGCCGTCCGGGGTGGTCGAGCGTTCGACCGCTTCGCATCCGGTGCCCATGACGGTGAAGAGCGATTCGCAGCCGTGCACGCCGTACCAGAAAAGATCGGGGTGAGTGGCTTCGAGGTGGGCGGGGCTGGTGGTTTCGGCGGACTGGACGGCCCCGAGGCTGCCGTTGCGGACGGCCAGCGTTTGTTTGGCGAAGCGCAGCGAGGACGAACTGAAGACGGGTACGCCGGCCTTTTCGGCGAGACGGAAGACTTCGAGGGCGTCGGCGAGCGAGCCGGCGACCGGCTTGTCAATGTAGAGCGGTTTGCCGGCGGCGATGACGGCCTTGGCCTGGGCGAGGTGGGGGCGGCCGTCGACGCTTTCGATGAGCACGGCGTCGACCTCGGCGCAGACGGCTTCGATGGAGTCGAGAATTTTCACGCCGTATTTGTCGCGCAGGGTGGTGGTGTATTCTTCGACGCGGTTGATGCTCGACGGGATGTCCGGGCTGCCTCCTTTGAACGCGGCGACGACGCGGGCGCCGGGCACATGGTCGGGGGCTTCGGGGTTGTGGAGGATTTCGGTGAAGGCGGTGACGTGGGAGGTGTCGAGGCCGATGAGGCCGAGGCGGAGGACGTCGGCGGCGTGGGCGGTGGTGGCGAGGGCGGCGGCGAGCGCAAGCGGAGCGAGATTCATTGCGGGGTGATGGGTTGGGATTGGCGGAGGTAGGCGAAGAGGTCGCGGAGTTCCTGGTCGGACAGGCCGTCGAGCAGGCCTTCGGGCATCAGGCTGCGGCCGACCGGTTGCATGGTGGCGATGTCGGTGCGGGCGAGGGGGAGGTCGGTGCCGTCGAACCCGCGCAGGACAATGCCCTGGGCATCACTGTCGGCAAGGAAGCCGCTGAGGGCGCGGCCGTCGGTGGTGGTAACGAGGTGGTTTTCGTAGCCTTCGCGGATTTCAGCGTTTGGGTCGAGGATGCTGACCAGCATGGTGCCGAGGTCGTCGCGCTGGTAGCTGGTGAGGTTGGGACCGATGGCTCCTCCTTTGAAGAAAAGGGTGTGGCAGGCGGCGCAGCGGGTCATGTAGAGCGGCTCGCCGCGGTACGGGTCGCCGGGTGCCCCGGCGAGGATCTGGCGTACAGCGGTGATTCTGGTCCGCGGGTCGGGCACAGCAGCGGCGGGTGCGGTGGCGAGTACGGCATCGATTTTGGCGGTTACGGCGGCGTCGGTGTGGGCGCGCAGGCGGGTGACGAGGTCAGGTGCGAGTGAGGCGCGGTCGACGGTACCGGCGGCGACGGCGTCGAGCAGGGCGGTGGCCCAGGCCGGCCGGCTGACGAGCAGGAGCAGGGCGGACGGGTGGACCTCCGAGGGCAGCTGGTTCCAGGCGGCGAGCAGGTCGGCGGCGATGGATGGGTCGTCGTATCCGGAGAGGGCGCCGAGGGCGACTTTGCGCAGCTCGGTGCTGGGGTCGGTCAGGCTGAGGTGGCGCAAGGCGGCGAGGCCCTGGGGGTGTCTGGTTTCGCCGAAGGTGCGGGCGGTTTCGAGGCGGGCTTGCGGGTCGGCGCCGGGATGGGCGAGCAGGGCGAGGGCGTCGGCGACTGCGGTTGGTTCGCCCTGGCGGAGGCGCAGGGCGGGCGAAGCGAGGCCGCTGGCGGCCAGGGCGTCGGCCAGTTCGTCCGGCAACGTTGGCAGGGCGTGGCCGGCGAAGGCCTGTTCGAAGCCGGTCATGAGGGCTCGTTGGTCGTCCGGTGACGGGGCCATGGTGAGCAGGTGGGCACAGACGAGGAGGTCCTGGCGGGTGCCGGCCTTGGCGAACCGGCGCATCAGTCTGGGCACGAGGTGGGTGCGGGCGAGGGGTTCGGTCCAGAGCGTGGGGTCGTTGAAGATGTTGAGAACGGCCTCGCGGCTGGCGGCGGCATGGGACTCTATGACAAACCACGCCATCAGCGGGATGAACGGATCATTGACGTCTTCGGTACGGCGGGCGGCGGCCGCGGCGAGCGGCAGGGCCTGGTCTGCCGGAAGGCGGCGGGCGGTGGAAAGGATCTGGCTGCGCACCTCGGCGTCGGGCTCGGTGCGGGCGAGGGTGAGCACACGGGCGGCCACGGCATCGGGCAGCGATCGTGAGTCACCGAGCAACCGGATAGTCCAGGCGCGGACCATCGGCTCCGGGTGGTCGAGGCATTCCAAGGCCAGCGGTTCGTCGAGCCGTCCGAGACCGTGGAGCACCCAGAGGGCTTCGAGGGCGGGGTGGAGCGCGGCGGCCCGCAGCCGGACGAGCAGGGCGGCCACGGTGTCGGTGCCGCGCCGTTCCACCAGCAGGCGCACGGCGGTCTGGCGGTGCCAGAGGTTCCGGTGCGCGAGGCGTTCGACGAGGGCGTCGGTGGTTTTGG
>JALRGF010000380.1 GCA_023253495.1 Verrucomicrobiales bacterium | reverse complement strand
GATGGTCACGGCCACGCCCACGCGGTTGTCGAAGGCCTTGGCGCAGAGCAGATCGGGGTCGGCCAGCGGTGTGCAGACGGAATCGGGCACGGCCACGTCACCGGGGCGCAGGCCGAAGGTTTCTTCGGCGTGTCGGCGGCTTGAGGCGCCGACGTCGACGTACAGTTGTTCCATGGCCAGCACCTTGGTTTTTTCGGTTTCGCTGAGGAAATGCGGCGGGGTCGAGGTGATAATGCCGAGCAGGTCGCGGCCGGTGCGGGTGCGCACGCGGATCCGCTGGGCGAGCAGGGTATGGGTCCACCAGCCGCCGAGCGGCACGAGGGTCAGGAATCCGGCTTCGGTGATCGAGTGGACCATGAAGCCGACTTCGTCGAGGTGCGCGGTGATCATGAGCCGCGGGCCGGCGCCGGCGGGGGCCGGACCGCCGACTTCGCAGAGCACGGAGCCGAGTCGGTCGGTGCTGAGCGGCCCGAGCGGAGCCATTTCGCGGATGAAGACGGCGCGTGGTCCGTCTTCGTGACCGGGGGCGCCGTGCGCTTCGGTGAGTTCCTTCAGCAGGGAAAAGGCGTCATCTTTCATGGGTGTCTTGACATTGGGGCGCGGACGGAAAGGCTGGACCGTCACATCACCACCAACCGCCCGACCCCATGATCCGTCAATCCCTGCGCCGCTGGATCACCGCGGCCATCGTCACCGCCTCGAACTGGCCGCTCGTCTGCGCGTGGGCCGAAGTCAATGCCGACCAGATCGCCAAGATCCAGGAAGCCCTGCCTGCCGAGGCCCTCGCCAAACCGGCCAAGTCCCGGCAATTGCTGGTCTTTTCGCGGACCCGCGGCTTCCGGCACAGCTCCATTCCCGTCGGCCAGGAAATGGTCCGGCGCCTGGGCGAAAAAACCGGCGCCTTCACCGCCACCCTGACCGAGGACGTCGCCTACTTCGAACCGGAGAAGCTCAAGGCGTTTGACGCCGTGCTCATGCTCAACACCACAGGTCCGGTCTTCAGCGAGGACCATGGCCAATGGAAGGACAATCCCGCCCGCGACGAACTCATCTCGGCCGACAACGCCCGCGCCGAACGCCTCATGAAGTCGCTTCTCAACTTCGT
The DNA here is from genome assembly GCA_023253495.1 of Verrucomicrobiales bacterium. Taxonomy (GTDB): domain Bacteria; phylum Verrucomicrobiota; class Verrucomicrobiia; order Verrucomicrobiales; family V1-33; genus CAJBME01. The sequence goes on along the minus strand of JALRGF010000380.1, from coordinate 5,460 downwards.
CGACAATGGCGGCGGCCTTGCCGGCATTCACTCGGCCACTGACACTCTGGGAGAGGAGCCCCGCTACTTCAACATGATCGGCGGCACCTTCAACGCCCATCCGTGGAATGCCGGGGACACCGTTACCGTCAAGGTCCGCGACGTCGACCACCCGCTCAACGCCCCCTTCAAGGCCGGTGGCCCGACCTTCGACATCACCGACGAAATCTATCAGCTCAAGAACTACGACGCCGCCACCCGCCACAACCTGCTCGGCCTCTTCCTCGGCGAGGGCAGCAAAACCGACATGAAAAAAGGCGGCATCGTGCGCACCGACGGCGACTTCGCCATCTCGTGGGTCCGCAATCAGGGCCAGGGTCGCGTCTTCTATTGCTCGCTCGGCCACAACGAACATATCTACTGGAACCCGAAAGTCGTGCAGCACTACCTCGGCGGCCTGCAGTTCGCCCTCGGCGACTACACCGTCCCCGTCAAACACGGCAGCACCCAGCCCTGAAACAGATCTCGCCCTCCGTCCTTCATCCTTCACCCTTCGCCCATCCGCCCCATGAAAAAACTGCCCCTCACCCTGCTCGCCGCTGCCTGCGGCCTGATCCTGGCGCCGCTGCACGCCGAAGACAAACCCGCCGCTACCGAGGACGGCTTCACCGTCATTTTTGACGGCAAGTCGCTCGATGGATGGAAGGTCGCTGAAAACGAAAAGCCCGCCTTCAAGCTCGAGAACGGTGCGCTCGTGGCCTACGGCCCGCGCAACCACCTGTTCTATGTCGGCGACACCAAGCCGTTCCGGAATTTCATTTTCCGCGCCCAGGTGCAGACGAAGAAGAACAGCAACGGCGGCATCTTTTTCCACACCGCCTACCAGCCGGAAAACTGGCCCGCCCAGGGACACGAGGCGCAGGTCAACAACACGTTTGAAAAAGACCCGCGCAAATCCGGCTCGATCTACAAGTGCAAGGACGTGATGAATGTCTCGCCCATGAAGGACGACGTCTGGTGGGAGTACGAAATCAAGGTCGAAGGCAGCAAAGTCACCGTCTCGTTCGACGGCAAGGTGGTCAATGAATACACCGAACCGGCTGAAGGCCCGGGACAGGAGCCCGGCCGCAAGCTCGGCGCCGGCACCTTCGCCCTGCAGGCGCACGATCCGGAATCCACCGTGATGTACAAAAACATCCGGGTGAAACGCCTGCCGGACTGAGCCGGCCCGCATGGCCGCCGAGGCATTCCGTCGGCGGCCGGCTCACGCGGAAAGCCTCCCGGGGGGCTTTCCGCTTTTTTTTCAGCGGACCATCAGCACCCAGCCCAGAACCAGAGCCGCCAGCACCACCACTGCCGTTCCCCACCAGAACCACTCACGACCGGTCCGTCGCTTCCCGCCCCCGAATTCCTCATCGAGAAACGACTCGTAATCAAAATCCTCCTCCGGAAGCCCCGTGCCATCATAGGCCTCGTCCTGCTCCCATGACTTCCGCGTGTCCCAAGTCTTGGTGGCCCGCTCCGAGGCGCACCGCGTACACCCGCGAGACCCCACCCGCACCTCGGCCCCGCAGTCCGGACAGATAAAATAATCGGCTTTGATCATGACGGGGCGGCCCACCAAGGCTCCTTTCCTATACCGGGACCGGCGCGGGGTGCAAGCGACGGAAAGGCGCGACCGGAGAGCCCCCCTTTCGGAGATCCCGTATTCCACCTTGCAGACCGCCGATTACCGGCCACGCTTTCATCTCCCATCAATCCCGGACAGATGGCAGAGTGGTCGAATGCGCACGCTTGGAAAGCGTGTGTGCTAGAAATAGCACCGAGGGTTCGAATCCCTCTCTGTCCGCCAGTTTTTCTTCCCGGGCGGTCCCCCTGCAAGACAGCCGCTCCCCGGGCTTGCCCATCCCACATAAATGCGGACTTGCGGGCGCCCCGCGGGGGAGATGGAAAAGCGATTGCACCGTCACGGAAACGATGGTTCCTGATCCGTCATGATATATCGGCTCACCGACCGGACTCTCCGTCGTTTTTCTCCCCTTTGGCGCAAAGAGGCTGACATGAAGCGCTATGGCATCGCCCGCCTGCGCGCCTTCGCCAAATTCTACAATCGCTGGCGCTACGCTTCCCAGGAACGCAAACACCGCGAAGCTTACGAGCACGATTTCACGAGGTTGCTCGACGAGGACGGCAGGAGCACCTATTCGTGGCCGCCGAAAATCACATTGAAGGACGGCTGGGCGCGTGATGACTCGATGACGCTGCCCTTTCTCGACCGCGCCCTTGAACAGGCATCCGCGATCATCGCTGAGCGCGGCGGGCGCAGCCATCACGGACTGCAGCAACCGTTCCTTCGCGGTCTTCTGTTTCCCGGTGACCTCGTGAAGTACCCCGCTCTGCTCGATTTCATTCTCACCCCTGAGATGCTGGCCATCGCCGCCAATCATCTGCAAACAGTTCCCGTTCTCTCCAAAACTCTCCCCCCTGGAATACGGTTCATGGAATCGAATGCCGCCCTTGATCCTGACGCCGACGGTCCGTTTCGAGAAAGCCAGCTCTATCATCTTGACGTGCACGACACCCCGCTCGTGTACGTGCTCGTCCTGGCCGATGACGTGGATGAAAACACCGGGCCATGGACTTTCCTTCCTGCATCCGTCTCCGCGCGGGCGACCGCGGCCCTGAGGTACAAGCAGCCCGGAGTGCCCTACCGGGTCACCGACGAAGAAATGTACCGTGTGATCGATCCCGCCGAAGCCATCACCTTCACAGGAAAAAAAGGCTCCGTCCTGTTCATCGATTCCAGCGCCTGTTTCCACTATGGCAGCCGACGGGCGGTCCGGCCCCGGTTTCAACTCATGTACGCCCTCACCACTCCCTGTCGGTGTGACATCACACAGACAGTTTCCGAAAACAAGTACCCAATCCCCGAGGGGGCCTCTCCGCTGCGACGCATGGTGACCGCTCCGTGGAAGACCTGAGCCGGTACAAGTACGTCGCCAGCCCATGGCGGGTCCCGCCGACCCGCGCCTTCCGCTTCTGAAAGCTTCCGCAACACCCGGACGGTCTGTTCACGGCCAGCACCATCCGACCATCACCCCGCCGGACCAGCCGCCGGGGTCGAAAGAGAGCGACGAGAGCCCGAGCGAGGCGTCGAGCGATTCGCTCCAGTCGCGGCGCCCGAAGGCGCTGAGCCGCAATGAGGGGGTCAGGTCCCAGGTCAGACCGCCCTGAAGATAAAAGCCGGGCAGCGCCTCCGTCCCCCGGCTGTGATCCGACCAGACGCGCACGCGCCGGCGGCGGCCGTCGTCGCGGAAAGAATCCAGCGATTCCTGCTGGGTCGCCTCCCAGTCGACGACGTTCAGCGCCACTCCCAGCCCGCCGAACCCGCTGATCGGGCCGATTCGTGCGCGCACCGTGGGGCCCAGCGAGAGCGTGTGCAGGCGGAGGTCGATCTGTTGTTCCAGACGGTCGACAAAGACGGCCTGGGAGCGACCGGCCGGCTGCTCACGCCTTTCCCGGCGGGACGGCAGGTTGTCGAGCAGCGGACCGAACCCCGTGCCGGCACCTTGATACGGCGCTTCCGGAGGCACCACGCCCCGCAGGTCGTAGGAGTCGGTGAACGCGAGGGAGAAGTCGCGCGAGGTCTGGCGGGAAAACGGGCGCGCTTCATCCATCGAGTGATCGAGATCGAGAAACGACCATTGGAAGACCGCGCCGAGGGCGAGCGAGCCGGTAGTGGCGTATTCCCAGCCGAGTTCGACGACCGGGGCATTTCCGGAGCCGTCGGCGGCGGTGGCCAGCGGGTCGAGCGGCTGGGTGGCTGCCTCCGACTCCCAGCGGCGGCCGTCGGCGTGGTATCGGAGCGAGCCGTCCTGAACCTGGCTCGCCTCGTCGTACCCCCAGAGCGACGTCGTGCCATCAAGGGGCGTGCCGCCATCGACCATCACCCGGCCGTCGCGGTACTGTCGGTCGGCAAAGTCCCCGGCGTCCCCGATCGGCGGGAGCGATGCGCCGGAGGCGGGAAAGAGGCGGGGCAGCGGTTGGTAGCGCCCGCGGGCGCGCGCCCGGCCGTCGAGTCCGCCGGTTTCCCGCCACATCCATCCGGCGGACAAGTGAAACCGACCGCGTCCCATGGAGCGGTCCGCGGGACCCGCCGGCGCGGGCTCGACGGGCTGTTTGGGGGCGGTTCCGGCAACGGCCGCGGCCGGCGCTGCCAGCAATGACAGACACGGCAGAAACAGACAGACCGTGGGGCGGCGGATCAGATTGGTGAGACAGAGAAACATGAACGGCGGCGGGATGGGCGCGGGGAAAAAAAGCGGGCTTATTCCGGAAGCAGCCGGACCCGGTAGAACCGGCTGGTGGTGGCGGCCGGCGGCGATGACGTGCGCGGCGGCCCGCGGTCGATCCATTGGGTGCGGGTACCGGCGGCGGCGGCCTGGACCGGGCTGGTTTTCCAGGCGATGCCGGTGTCCGAGTATTCGATGACGTACCGCCGGCCGGGCTCCGAGAGGAACTCGATGAGCAGACTGCCATCGGGACGGTGTTCGATGCGGTCGACGGCCACCGATTCCGGGTGATCTGCGGCGCTGTCGTCCGGCGGAACAAGCACCACGGCGGTGGAGAAGAGCGGTGGCGAGTCGAGCGGACGGCGGTCCGCGGAGGCGAATTCAAGCGTCAGTTCGACCGACGAGAACGGACCCAGCGGCCGCCGCACCGCCATCACGAACGTGCCGTCGTCGAGGCGGCCGGTGGCATTGGCGAGACGCACGCCGTCCGGCAGACCGCGCACCCGCAATTCGAATGCCGGCACCGTCGCCGTGGTGTCATTGGTCACGGTTACCACCTGCTCGCGGAATCCGGTCTGGCGGTTCAGTGTGGTTTCGGCGCTGGCCCCGCCGGCGACCGGGTCGGGAATAAACACTTCACCGGTCACCGGAAAGCGGAACTCAGCCTCGTCAAAATCGTCGCTTTGGATCAGCACCACCCCGGAATGCGCCCCGACTTCCAGCGTGGCCAGTCGCACCGACCAGACGAGCGACGCCCCCGGCTCCAGGAGGGCCGGCGGGTCCGGCAGGCCGGCCAGCTCGAATCCGGGTGGTACCGAGACCGAATCGAGCCGCAGCGGCGCCGTGCCGGCATTCGCGATCCGGAATCGGCGGGAACCGGGAGTCCCCTGGACGTGACGGCCGATGTCCACGGCATCCGCCTGACCGGCCACCAGCTCGGGCTCCCCGGCAGCCCCGAGATCGGACACCACGATTTCCGGGTCGACAACCAGACTGGTGATCGGAAACCGGAACGCGGCTTCATCGGGGTCGTTGTTTTCGATCACGACCTCGCCCGAGAGCGGGCCGAGCCGCAGCGTGTCGCGATCGAGCGTCACGACCACGGCCTCGCCGATGGCTACGGTGGCAGGCAGGTCAAGGGTGACGCGGTGACCGTCCGGCACCGCCACCCGCGTGATCACCAATGGAG
>JALRGF010000274.1 GCA_023253495.1 Verrucomicrobiales bacterium | reverse complement strand
GGTCCGGCCTCTGGCATCCCTCTGGGATGCATGGCTTGGGGGATGGAATCCGGAGGTCTGCGCTTCGCTTCGACCTCCGGCTATGATCTGGCATCCCTCCGGGATGTCTGGTTCGCGCGGGATGTCTCGTTCGCGCGGGATATCTCGTTCGCGCGGGATATCTCGTTCGCGCGGGATATCTCGTTCGCGCGGGATGTCTGGTTCGCGCGGGATGTCCGGTTCGCGCGGGATGAGGGTTCACGAGGGATGAGGGTTCACGAGGGATGGGCGCTTTTGCGGGGTGTGGTGGGGGAGGGGGTTGCGGTTGACGTGCGGGGGCGACCGCTTCCATGGTGGTGGCTGTGAGCGAGCTCGCGATTGATCTCCGCAACGTGGCCAAGACTTATGCTGGCGGCGTGGCGGCGTTGCGTGATGTGGTGATGCAGGTGCGGAGCGGGGAGATTTTCGGGCTGCTGGGGCCGAACGGGGCGGGCAAGAGCACGCTGGTGAAGATTTTGCTGACGATTGTGCGTCCGACGCGGGTGACGGGCACGCTGCTGGGGCGGCCGGTCGGGCACCGGCCGACGCTGGCGCGGGTCGGGTATCTGCCGGAGGCGTCGCGGTTTCCTGATTATCTGACGGGGGCGCAGGTGCTTGATTATGTGGGCGGGTTGCACCGGGTGCCGCGGGTCGAGCGGAAGCGGCGGGCGGGCGAGCTGCTGAACCTGGTCGGACTGACCGGCTGGGAGCACCGCCCGATGCGGACGTACAGCAAGGGGATGCGGCAGCGGCTGGGGCTGGCGCAGGCGTTGATCAACGAGCCGGAGCTGGTTTTTCTGGATGAACCGACGGACGGGCTGGATCCGGTGGGGCGGCGCGAGGTGGCCGAGGTGATGCGCGAGCTGCGGCGCCGCGGCCTGACGGTTTTTCTCAACAGCCATCTGCTGGGGGAGGTTGAGCGGTTGTGTGACCGGGTGGCGATCCTGGCTCATGGGCAGCTGGTGCGCCAGGGGACGGTCGAAAGCCTGACCGGCGAGGGGAGCCGCTATGAGCTGCGGACGGCCGGCGTGCTGACCATGGATGCGGAGCTGGCCGGCTTGATGGAATCGCTGGGCGGCCGCGTCCGGCCGGATCCTGATCTTCAGGCGACGGTCATTGATCTGGAGACCGGGCGGGCGGCGGCGGTGCAGCCGTTGCTGGATGCTTTCCGGCGGCGCGGGATGACCATTGAGGCCTTGATTCCGCGGCGACAGTCGCTCGAGGATTATTTTATCGGGGTGGTGACGCCGGCGTCGGTGTCGATGGCCGGATCGACTCCCCCGGTGGACGGCCCGCCGTCGGAGCCGGCCACGCTCCGGGCCTGATGGGCTGCGGGGTGCCGCCTGATTTCCGAAAGTTACCGCTCATGCCATTCACCGCGATCCTTGCCGACACCTGGCGCCTGCTGAGCGCCCGCAAAGTTTTCTGGGTTGCCCTGGCGATCACGGTGGCGGTCGGTTTGCTGTATGCGTCGCTCGGGTTCACCGACCGCGGGTTCACGCTATTTTATGTGCTGGAGCTGCCGAGCGACCTGTTTTTCGCCGGTTCGCCGGGGGCCTCGGCGCTGGCGCTGAATGTGTTTTATTACATCACCGAGTGGTGGACGAACCTGTTCGGGGTGTTGCTGGGGCTGATCACGTGCGCCTCGTTGTTTCCGGACTTCATGGCGCCGGGGTCGATTGACACGGTGCTGGCCAAGCCGATCGGGCGCTGGCGGTTGTTTTTCTACAAGTATGTGAGCGGCCTGTTGTTTGCCGCGGTGCTGGTCGCGGTGTCGGCGGGGATGGCCTTTCTGACCATCCGGTGGCGGCTCGGGTTCTGGCATCCGCCGGTATTCTGGTCGGTGCCGCTGGCCATGCTGCTGTACAGCTATTTGTTTTCGGTCTGTGTGTTGTTCGGCGTGCAGACGCGTTCCACGCTGGCCGCGTTGTTGCTGACGTTGGTCTTCTGGCTCGGTTGCTGGGGGCTGCGGTGGGCCGAGCAGGTGTCGGCGCAGCTCAGCCGCACCACCTCGGCGGCGGCGGCACTGACTGGCGAGGCCGAAGGCCTGAGCAAGGCGGAAGTCGCGCACCGGATTTTCCGCGGCCTGATGTTCGTGCTGCCGAAAACCGGGGAAACCACCGGGCTGCTTGAGCGCGCCGTGCTCCGCGATCAGGACCGGGAGTATCTGCGGGAAAAGAAGATCACCGATCAGGTCGCCCGCAACGAGGATCTGGCCAAGCTCCTCGGCAAACCGATGGAACCCGAAGTGGTCATCCGGGCCCGGGT
>JALRGF010000365.1 GCA_023253495.1 Verrucomicrobiales bacterium | reverse complement strand
CCTTCGTAGGTGTACGTTTTCCACGAGGAGCGGGCTGATTCGTCGCTGGCGGCCCAGCTTTCGCCGACCGAGTTGTCGGCGCGCGGATCGCGCAGTTCCAGGCTGGAGCCGCCGCCGTCGGCCGCGACCGGCCAGCGGCCGTCGTCCGAGTAGGTCACGGAATCCGCCGGGTTGCCGGCGGCGTCTGTGAGGACGAGGCGTTCACCGCTGCCGCGGAGGGAGCCGGAGAATGGTCCGAGGGGGCTGAGGACGGGCACGGCGGCGGTGAGTGCGGCGGGGTCGCGGGCGATGACGAGGAAGCCGCCGGCGGCAATCGTGGTGCCGGCGGGAAACGTGTACTCCACGCCCTCGACAAACTGCCAGCCGGAGAGATCGACCGGTCGGGTGGCGGTGTTGTGGAGTTCGATCCATTGTTCCGGATTGCGGCGGTAAGGCACCGCCGGGGAGCCGCCGGTGGCCGGTTCGGCCAGGGTGGGCGGAGCATTGTACATGAGTTCGTTGATGACGATGTCGGAGGAAAGAGTGACGGCATTGGCCGTGCCGAAACTCGGGCCGTCCGGCGTCAGGAAGGGGCCGCTGCCTTCCGGCCAGCGGGCGCACGGGCGGTCGCCAAGGACCACGGCATCAGCCACCGCACCGCCTCCCGGGCGGAACAGGAAAAGGCGGTCGCCGGCGACCGCGTCGAAGCCGGGAATCGACGGATCGAGGACGAGGCGCTCGCCGGGGGCGAGCGGCCGGGCGGGCAGCGGGAAGGACGCATCCGGGGAGCTGCCGGCGCGGCGGAGGAGGAAGCCGGCGGTGTCGATGGCGGCCGGGCTGCGGTTGATCAGTTCGACCTGCAGCGGCGCGCCGCCGGCGGTCACTTCGTTGATGACCAGCGTATCGGGGACCAATGCCTCGAGGCCGGCGGGGGTGGTGGTGGCGGTCAATCCGGCGCCGAAGACCATGCCGGTGTCCGCGGGGGCGGCCTGGTGCACTTCGAGGGCGAGCACGTTGCGTCCGGGTACGAGGGCGCCGGCCGGCAGGCGGATGCCGGTGAGCAGCGGGGTGTCGCCGACCTCGGTCACGGCGCGGGTGGCGTACGTCACCGGACCTTCCGGCAGGTTGTGGCGGTGGACCTCGGTGCCATTGAGCCAGACCACGGCACCGTCGTCGACGGCGAGGTCGAGGGTGAGCGCAGTGCGGGCCGATGGGGTGTCGGATTCGAAGGTGGTCCGGAAGTAGTGGGTGGTCGGGCCGTTGGGGAGTTCGGTGCGGCGCAGCGCGTCATTGGTGGCGAGGCGGCCGTCGCCGCTGAAATAGACGGCGTTGAGGGCACCGGAGAAATCGAGCGGTGCCTTGGTCGAGGCGGCGAGTTCCTTGATCTGGTCGGCGCTCAGCGGGGCGTCCCAGATGGCGACGTCATCGAGGGTGCCACGCATGAACCCGCCGCCGTCACCGGCCCACGCGCCGATGGACAGGGGGACGTTGGCTCCGTTGTTGAGCGGGCTGCCGGTGCCGGTGCCCTGGGCGATGCCGTCGAGGTAGAGCGTGGTGCCGTCCGGGCCGAAGGTCACCGCGATGTGGCGCCAGCCGGTGCCGACGGTGGCGGTGCTGCTGATGAGGACGGGAGCGGGACCGCCGGACTGGCGCCAGACGAGTTTGGCGGTGGCGGGGTTGGCGGTGCTGAGCGCGAGGATATTGTCGGAGAACTGGCCGTTGCCCTGGCGCGCGAGGATGGCGCCGAAATTCCCGCAGCAATCGGGATCCTGGGTGGTGGCATTCCATTTCGCCCACAGGCTGATGGTGCCGGTGGCAGCGGCATTCAGGCCGCCGCCGCCGGGTACCTCGACGTACTGCGACGGTCCGCCGAAGGCCAGGGCGCCGCCGGCCGTGCCGGTGCGGTCGGCGGCCGGCTGCACCGCCCCGACCAGCGACCCCGGGGTGCCGACGGTGGCCGCGGCATTGCCGTTGAACGGCCAATACGCGACCAGGGTGGATCCGTTTTCTCCCGGCCACCCGCTGTCGTCAAAGCCCGGTTCCTTCCAGCCGCCGCCAAGATCGGTCCCGCTCGCCTCAAACCGCCAGCGGCCGTCGAGCGACACCAGCGGACGCACTGTGACCACGGTGTCGGGAAAATTGCGTGCTCCCGGAGTGCCGCCGACCACCACGCTGGAGGTCCAGTTTTCGGCCGGGCCGCTCGGCGTGTCCGCGATGCGCTTGGCGAGGGTGGCTCCGGAGCCGCCGGCGGCCACCGGCCAGTGGCGGCCTTCACCGTAGCGGATCTCGTCCATCAGCCGGCCGTTGCGGTCGCGCAATTGCAGGCGCTCGCCTCCGTTGGCGAGCTGGCCGTCGAAGGGGCCGAGCACGCCGGTGATGCCCGCAGCCGTCTGCAGGCCGGCCGGGTCGGCGGCGACGACCAGGTATCCGCCCGCCGGGATCAAGGTGCCTTCGGCAAAGGTCAGATTCACCCCGTCCTCCATCCGCCAGCCGGAGAGATCGATGTCGATCGCCATCTGGTTGTGGAGCTCGACCCACTCGCCGCCGGGCGCGCCGTCCGCCGGATGATACTGGATTTCATTGAAGACGACCACGCTGTCGATGGCATCGGCAGCCGCCGGCAGCAGGATCACGAGGGCGGACACGGCGAGGAACGATCGGAAATTCATGCAGAAACGCCCAGCGTAAGAGTCGCGGCGCCGGGCGTAAAGGGGCGCCCGCCGATTTCTGCCGCACTGGATCCCCGGAAAAGACCGGAATAAAATCGCCGAAACCCACCATTTAAATTCCCTCTTGACCGTTTCGTAAGGAAATCGCGCGCCTGAAGAGTGGCCAATCGACGCGGGCTGGAACCGGCTGTCCGAGAACGGGCTTGGTGATTTGGCAGGGGAGGGGTAGACTGCCGGCCATGGAGAAGACGACTCTGGCCGCGATCACGCTGGTGGCGCTGAGTGCGGTGGTGGCTGCGGTGGCACATTGGCGGATCCGTTGGTTTCCGGGTGCCTGTGCGGCGGCCTCACTGGCGGCGACCGCGCTTTTTCAGGTCATCACATTTATCGAGCTCGGGCACTTTGATGCGTTCATGCCGGTGGCGGTGGTGGTCGGGGCGCTCTGGGCCCTGGCAGTGGCGGTGCCGGTGGGTTTGGTGATACGGGCGATCCGTTTGTGTCGCGGGCGCGGGCGGTGACGGATTGCGGGGCCGGCCTCAGCGGATGCTGACGCGGTAGAACTGCCGGGGGCCGTCGATGGGAGAGGAAACGCGGAAGCGGGAGCTCGGAGTGAGCGTCTGGAAGGTGGCGGCGGGGTCGACGGCCCACGGGCCGCCGGGGCCGGACGATTTCCAGAGGTCGAAGACCAGGCCGGCGCGGTAGCCGGTGACGGTGAAGTCGAACTGGAAGCGGTTGGCAGCGAGGGCCGGGGCGGAGTCGAGGTGGATGACCGGGGGCGGCGGCGCGTTGGTGGCGCTGACGCGCAGGGCGGGGCCCCAGTCGAGGAAAAACTCACCATAGACCTGAGCGCGGGCGTCGATGGCGAAGTCGCCGGTCTGGGCAGGCACGAAGTTGAAGCTGTTGCCTGAAGGAATCATGACGGTCTGGGGGGACGTCAGTTCCTCGGTGTGGGTGAACGTGATGTCATCGACGTACCATCCGATGCCATCGTCGGTCTGGGGAAAGAAGGTGGATCCGGTATGTTCGTAGGCGAGGCGGTAGCGGAGCGAGCGACCGGCGAAGGCGGCAAGGGAGGCGGTGCGGGTGGTGAACGCGGTGTCGCCTGCGTCTCCGGTGCCGGCCTGCGAGTGGACGGTGATCCACGATTGGCCCTCATTTTCCGAGATCTGGAAGCGGGCGATCTGGTTGGGGGTGGCCCATCCGAGCCGGCTGGCGAAGCGGACCTCGGCGTTGGCGGACGGGAGCAGTACTCGGGTGGAAGTGAGCGTCTGGGTGGTGGAGAAGACCGGGTGGGCGAGGTGAAAAGAGCGGGCGCCGGTCGCTTTGATCGACGACGAGACCGGGTTGTAGCCTGCTGAGGTCTGGGCGGTGAAGAACTGGAGGTTGTTTTCAGCGCCTTCGATAGCGGAGAAAGCGGTGCGGCGGGAGATGCGACCCTGGTGGGCGGTGGCGTCGGGTACGGCGGAGAAGGAATAAAGGTTTGGCTGTCCGACCGCCGGCTGGGCGGGCCCGGCGAGAAGCGGTTCGATGCGGCCGGGGGTGGGCACGGCGGGATCAATGGCGATGACGTCGTAGGAGAACGAGCGTTTGCTGCCGCCGATAGTGACATCGCGGACGGTCACCGAGTAGGCCGTATCGGCGGCCGGGCGGGGCCACGAGTACGGGGCGCTCGGGTTGAGGTGAGACGGGTACCAGACGAGGGAGTTCTCCCCGATATTGTTCTGAACGGGCTCGAGCGTGACCGGGATCGATTGGCCGTTGCTGGTCAAGCTGACGGTGGCTCCGGTGAAGGTGGCGCCCGGGTAGGAAAACGACCAGCGGGCGAAGACGACCGGGTAGGGGACGTGCCCGGGCGGCGGCCAGGCGACGAAGGCGGTGCGAGTGGCCGGGCGGGTGCCGCCGAAATTGCCATCGAAGACCCAGAGGGCATTGGCGGCGGCGTAGGGTGACACGGCCGGCACGTCCCCGGTACCCATGACCTGCGTCTGGGGGTACAGGATCCAGCGGCGGTGGCCGACGGCCGCGTTGCCGCCGCCGAAATCTTCCATGTAAGCGGTGACGGCATCGGGGCCGGCGTTGCCAAGGGCGATGTTGGATTTTCCGGCGCCCTCATACCCGTCGGCCGTGAAACACGTCCAGCTGGTGGGCGGGTAGTGGCTCAGGTTGTCGTTCGCCGACATCATCAGAGCGGACTGCTGGCTTTTCGCGTTCCAGGCGTCATTGAATGTGATCGCCGCAGGTACGCCGGCCATGGCCCGGAAATAATTGACCCGCAACGCGGTCAGATCACGCGATGCAGCATCGGTGGTGCCGGCGACACAGCCGTCATGGCGGCCGGTCCACAACACGCTGAATCCCTCAGAGCCGCTGTACACGGTGTTGAAAAAATTCCGGACTTCCTCGCGGTCGGCCGTGTCGACGACATAGGCCGTCCCCGCGCCGCTGCGCACCGCCGGGCCGAGGCTTTGGCGAAGCCGGGCAGTTTCCTCCGGAGACGGGGCCGCCGGCGGCTCACCCAGTTGCACCCCCGCTCCCGCCGGCGCCGGCACTAGTGGCAAGAGCGCCGCCACCAGCACCGCCATGCGGCAGGCAGCGCGTCGGGAGGCAGCGATGGCAACATGCGACCAGAAAGGCGGCGGTGAAGGCGGGGAGCAGTTCATGGAGGAATCAGGGGAATCAGGGGAATCAGGGGAATCAGGAATCGGCAAACCGGAGGCCAAGCCCGCCTACCACAATACCCGGGCCGGGCCCGGCGGCAATCGCCCAGAGACCGCCTGCCAAATGAGCCATGAAGGACAGGTACCATGCGGCCGCAAACGGGACGACTGGGGACGACTGGACAGGTACCATGCGGCCCACGCCCACCTCGTGACGCGCGCGTGTTGAGTAGCGATGTGGTGGCCGGGCTCAGCGGAAGGCGGAGCGCAGTCGCTCCCAGAGACCGGGGGGCCGGGTGGCCGGGCGTTCGGCGGCATCCGGAGCGCGGGACCGTTCCTTGCGGGCGGTGGGGGAGGCGGGGCCGTGGCCCGGGCACGGGCCGGTGACAAAGTGGTCGAGCAGGTCGATGGGCAGAGGATCATTGACGGCGGTGCCGGCGGCGCGGCAGGCGGCGGTGGCGGCCAGTCCGCTGCGTGCGCAGACGGCGGCTTTTTCCAGCGGCACGTCCGGGGCGGGGGAGGTGCCGGGCGCGTATCCGAGAGGTTCGGCGGCTTTCATGATATCGACCCAGACCGGCAGCGCCATGCGGCCTCCGTACGCCTGGCCGGTGATGCGTTCGGGCTGGTCGAGGCCGACCCAGACGCCGCAGGTCAGGCGGCGGGTGAAGCCGACGAACCAGGCGTCCTTGAAGTCGTCGGTGGTGCCGGTTTTGCCGGCGGCCGGCGCCTTGAATCCGAGGGAGCGGGCGCGGGCGGCGGTGCCTCCCGGGCTGAAGACGTTTTCGAGCATGCGGGTGACGCACCAGGCGGCCCCGGGAGCCATGGCCGGGTATCCCATGGGTTCGTTGCGGAAGATGACGTCGCCTTCCTTGTTCTGGATGTGGTCGATGACATACGGCCGGAGCTTGTGACCGCCGTTGGGAAAGACGGTGTAGGCGCTGGTCAGCGATTGCAGGGTGGCGTCGTGGTTGCCGATGTAGAGCTGAGGGTTCGGTTGGCTGATCGTGCCGAGGCCGAGGCGTCGGGTGAGTTCGGCGATGTGGTCGAGGCCGGCGCGCTCGCCGACGCGCACGGTCATGGTATTGCGGGAGCGGGCGAGGCCGGTGGCGAGCGGGAGCGGGCCGCCGTAGGTGCCATCGGAGTTGCGGGGTGACCATCCGTTGACGGAGACCGGGCCGTCGTCGACGAGCGTGCCGGGGAACAGACCGGTCTGGACGCCGGCGGCGTAGACAAACGGTTTGAAGGTGCTGCCGACCGGGCGTTTGGCGAGGAGTGCGCGATTGAACGGGCTTTCGCGGAAATCGCGTCCGCCGACGACGGCGGTCACGGCCCCGGTGGGGTTGTCGATGACCACGATGGCGCCCTGGACGTAGTCCGGGCGGCGGCCGGAGGATTCCGGGTTGGCGGACCAGCGGGCGCGTGTCGGGTGCGGGTAGCCGGCGGTTTTTTCCACGGCGGCCAGCTGGTTTTCCAGTGCCTGTTCGGCGGCGGACTGGAGCCGCAGGTCGATGGTGGTATGGATGCGCAGGCCGCCGTCCTCCACGTCCTCGGCGTCGAGCACGGAATCCAGGGCGCGGCGCACGGCGTCGAGGGCGTAGGATTCCTGGCTGCTGGCGACCGGTTCCGGGCGGATGGCGGTGGTCGCGGCCATGGCGGCCTCGGCTTCGGCGGCGGTCAGGCGGTCCTGAACGACGAGCCGGCGCAGCACCATGTCGCGTCCGGAGCGGGCGACTTCCGGCGACCGGAATGGCGAGAACCGGTTGGGCCCGCGGATGATGGCGGCGAGCATGGCGCCTTCGTCAAGGGTGAGGGCGTGGGCCGGTTTGCCGAAATACGCCTGGGCGGCGCGTTCGATGCCGTAGAGACCGGTGCCGAAAAAGATGCGATTGACGTACAGTTCGAGGATTGTGTCCTTGTCGAGGGCGGCCTCGATGCGCCGGGCGAGGGCGATTTCGAGCAGTTTGCGGTGCAGTGATTTTCCGCGGAGAGCGAAGGAATTGCGGGCCAGCTGCATGGTGATGGTGCTGGCGCCCTGAGTGAAACTGCGGTCGCGCAGGTCGCGGACCAGCGCGCGCGCCAGTCCGCGGTAGTCCACGCCGCCATGGTCGTAAAACCGATGGTCCTCGCGACCGAGCAGGGCGTTGAGGAAATGCGGCGAGACCCGCGTGAGCGGCACCGAGACCCGGTTTTCGCCGTGCAGTCGGCCCATTTCCACGCCGTTGACGTCGTAGACCACGCTGCGCTCGGGCATCGCGCCGAGCTTTTTCAGGTCGTACCCGCGCGCCAGGCCGGTGTAAACCAGCCAGATGCCCACCACTGTGATGGCGCCTGCCGCGGCGGCGACCGACGCCAGTTTCCCCGGCCAGCGGCTCCATCGTGGCCGGCGCTCCGGCCGTCCCGAGGCCGCCTGCGCGCGTGATTTCCCCATCGTTGCGGCACCCTTGCTGTGTGGAGCCGGTTGTCACGCGGGTTTGTCGTGGTTTCCGCCTTTCCGCTGGCGCCGGGCCCGGCCATCGTCTCTAGTCCCCGTCCCACCGATGGAGGACGCCTACAAAGTCCGGCTCGAAATTTTCGAAGGGCCGCTCGACCTGTTGCTCTACCTCGTCAAAAAAGACGAGGTTGAGATCAACCAGGTGTCGTTGGAGCGGATCACCAGGCAGTACCTCGACTACATGGACGCCTTCAAGCTGCTGAATGTCGATCTGGCCTCCGAATTTGTCGTGATGGCGGCCAACCTGATGTACATCAAGAGCCGGGCGCTGTTGCCGAAGCAGGATCAGCCGCCGGAAGAGGATGCGGAGGAGGATGACCCGCGCTGGGAGCTGATCCGCCAGCTCATTGAGTACAAAAAATTCAAGGATGCCGCCGGATTTCTCGAGCATCGTGCCCGCCTGGCGGCCAATGTCTTCCCGGCGCAGCCGGAGCCGGCCGCGCCGCCGCCGGAACCCGCTCCCTCGGGCATGCCGGAAGTCGGCATCTTCGACCTGATCCGCGCCTTCCAGAAGGTGCTCGACAAAGTCAAGGTCCCGAATCTGCGTGAGATTACCGACGACCGCTTCACGGTCTCGGACAAGATTGATTATCTGCTGGAGCTGATGCCCCGTCAGCAGGGGCCGGTTCCGTTCTCCTCGCTTTTTGTCCATGCCACCTCCCGCGACGAAATCATCGTCACCTTCATCGCCGTCCTCGAACTGATGAAGCTGCGCCACATCCGCGTCACCCAGGACCACCTGCTCGGCGAAATCGTGCTTTACCGCAACGAGGTCGCCCGCGCCGAAACCGACGCCGCCCTGCGCGAACTGCGCGAAAGCGAACTGGCGGCCGAGCGCCCGTCGGAGCAGGACGGTGCGGCGGCTGACCTCGAGGAGCCGGCCACCACTCAAGACTCATGACCCCCCGACCATGACCGCCCCCGCCCTGCCCCAGATTGTCGAGGCGCTGCTGTTTGCGTCGCCCGAACCGCTGACCACCGGTGCCCTCGTGCGCGCCATCCGTGCGGCGGCCACCGCTGCCACGGCCGGCGAGAGTGAGGACGAGGAGGCCCCGCCGGCCGCGGCGGAACCTGCGCCGCCCCTCCCTGAGGAGGTGGACCCCACGGAGGGGGATGAGGGGGGTGATGGGGGTGAGAAGGATGAGGGAACTGAGGGATCTGAGGGTACTGACCCAGCATCTGCTGAGCCGGAGCTTCCGGGGACGGAGGAGGAAAGTCCGGAGGAGGAAGGGCCGGAGGTGCTGACGGTGGCGGCGTTGGCCCGGGTGTCGGAGGCGCAGGTACTGGAGGCTCTGGCCGAGCTGGCGGCCGGGTATGCGCGGGATGGGCGGGCCTTCACCCTGGCGGAGCGGGCGAGCGGCTGGCGGATTTTCACGCGGGCGGAATTTGGTCCGTGGGTACGCGGGTTGTTTCCGGAGCGCCGCCCGCACCGCCTCAGTCAGCCGGCCCTCGAGACCCTCGCGATCATTGCGTACCGCCAGCCGATCACGAAGGCTGCCGTCGAAGCGGTGCGCGGGGTGAGCATTGACGGACCGCTCCAGAAGTTGCTCGAACAGAATATTATCCGCATCGCCGGCCGTGCTGACCTGCCCGGACGCCCGCTGCTCTACGAGACCACCGACATTTTTTTCGAACATTTCGGGATCCGCAGCGTCGACGACCTGCCCAACGCCTCTGAGCTGCGCCGCGTCGCCCTGCCCGGTCCCGAGAGTGAAAAACCTGCGGAGCCGGCCGCCGAGCAGCCGGAACTGCCGATGGCCCCGGGGGACGCGGCCGGGGAACCTGTCGGGTAGACTGAGGCGGGGAGGAGTCGCGGGGGATGGTGCCGGACTGGCGGGCCGGGGGAGCGGGGGTGCGATCCGGCGCCTGACAAATGCGGGGAGCTGGCGTACAGGACCGGATGCCTGCACCCGCTCGCTACATCATGATCGGAGGATTCCTCGGCGCGGGGAAAACGACCGCGGTTTCGCTTCTGGCCGCGCATCTGACGGCGCAGGGGAAGCGGGTTGGATTGATTACAAATGACCAGGGCCGTGAGCTGGTGGACACGCGCATGCTGCGTTCCCGGGGGTTTGCCACTGAGGAGATTGCGGGCGGGTGTTTCTGCTGCCGGTTCCACTCACTGGTGGAAGCGGCGGGACGGTTGACCGCGGGTTCGCAGCCGGATGTCTTTATTGCCGAGCCGGTCGGCAGCTGCACTGATCTCGTGGCCACGGTGACCTACCCGCTGCGGCGGATGTATGGGGAGAATTTTTCCGTGGCTCCGGTTTCGGTGCTGGTCGACCCGGTCCGCGCGCAGCGGGTGCTCGGGTTGGCGGAGGGCGGGGGGTTTTCGTCGAAGGTGACGTACATTTACCGCAAGCAGCTGGAGGAGGCGGATGAGATCGTGATCAACAAGATGGATCTGCTGGAGCCGGCGGCGCTCGCGGCATTGACGGAAGCGCTGGCAGGGGCTTTTCCGGCCGCCCGCGTGCGGCAGGTGTCGTGCCGCACCGGCGAGGGGCTGGATGCATGGTTTGCCGCGCTGGAGCAGGGGACCCACGACGGCCGTGCGACCATGGAGGTGGATTACGATGTGTATGCCGAGGGCGAAGCGCTGCTCGGGTGGCTCAATGCCACGGTGCGCATGGCGGCGGGTGGCGACGGCGTGGATGCCGACGGCCTGATCCATGCGCTGGCGAGCGCGCTGCACGACGATCTGCGGACGGCCGGCGCGGAGGTCGCCCACCTCAAGATGACGCTGAGTCCGGACGGCTCGCTGAGCGGGGAAATCGCGGCGGTGAATCTGGTCCGCAACGACTTTGTGCCCGAGTTGTCGCAGCGGCTCGACGACGAGATCACCGGGGCCCAGATCATCGTGAACCTGCGCGCGGAAGCGCCGCCGGAGCGGCTGGAACAGGCGCTGCGGGCGGCGGTGACTGCGGTGGCGGAAGCGGCTCCGGGCGACGCCGCGAACCTTGAGCTCGCCGTCGAGCATCTTGAATATTTCCGGCCCGGCCGGCCGGAGCCGACGCACCGCGACGTGGTGACAGCCGGCTGAAGAGGAGCGTGGAGCAG
>JALRGF010000096.1 GCA_023253495.1 Verrucomicrobiales bacterium | reverse complement strand
GAGGTCTCCGCGGAGCTCCGACCTCCGGCTATGATCCGGCATCCCTCCGGGATGAGGATCGGCCTCGGCATGAGGCCCTGCGCCGGGATGGCGCCCTGCGCTGGGGTGAGGCCGTGCGCTGGGGTGAGGCCGTGTGCTGGGGTGAGGTCGTGTGCTGGGGTGAGGTCGTGTGTTGGTATGAGGTCGTGCGCTGGGGTGAGGCCCTGAGGGCCCGAGTCTTACCGCGATTCCTTTTCCAGTGCTTCCTGGGCGGCGCGGGCGCGTTCCTCGGCTTCCTTGAGCTGGTTGCGGAGCTGGTCGAGGGTTTCAGCGGCCTTGCGGGCGTCGCGTTTGAGGTCGGCGGTGTCCTTGGGCTCGGTGAGCTTGCCTTCGCCCACGTTGGCGAGCAGCCGGGCCACGGCGTAGGCCGGGATGGCGTACGTCTTGGTGCGTTCGGCGCGGGCGATGTTCAGGGCGACCGCCTTGCCATCGAGGTCGACCGCCGGGCCGCCGACCTGGTTGGTTTCGATGAGCAGGTCGTTCTGCAGGGCGATCGGGAAGCCATCGGCGACGCGGTTGCCGCGGCCGCCCATGCGGGCGGTCGGGTCGTTTTCCCGCTGGAGTTCTTTCAGTTCGCTTTCGGTGAGTGATTCGCCATTCGCCTTGGTGCCGAGGACCATGTCATTGCGGCTTTGCAGGGTGGCCACGGCCACCTTGTCCTCATTCCCGCGGCGGTAGCCGATGTGGACTTCGTCTTCGGCCTTTTTGCGGGTGATGTAGTCGGTGAGTTCCTTGGGCGAACGGATCGGCTGGCCGTCGATGGCGGTGATGACGTCGTCTTGGAGCAGGCCGGCCTTGGCGGCAGCGGAGTTTTCCGTGACCTTGGTGACGAGCACGCCGCCGTCCCCGGCGTCCATACCGACACCGAGGAATCCCTTGCGGCTCGAATCAAGGCTGCGGGCCGGCACGCTGATCACGCCGATGGCGAGCGGGTCTTCGTCCGGGCTGCTGGCGGCCAGCAGGGTGCCGACGGGAAGGTTTTCCGCGGTGTTCCACTCGATCGGCTTGAGGTTGTCAGCGTCGAGCTTGACGAGTGCCAGGTCATAGCGTTCCAAAGTGTCGACCACCTTCGCCTTGACCACGTCGCCATTGGAAAACTCGGCCTCCAGATCCTTGGCATCTCCGAGCACGCTGGCCTTGGTCAGGGCGTAGCCGTTGGCGGTGACAATGGTGCCGAGCGCGAGTTGTTCATCGCCCTGGCTGTAGAGGGTGACGACGCTCTGGCGCGCCTGGCTGACGACCGGGCGGAATTCCGCCATGGCGCGGCGGGCAGCCTTTTCGTGGCGGCTGTTGCGTGAGCCGGGGCGCTGGTCGCGGAACCACGGGGAGTCGGCGGCGTCACCGTCCTCGCCTCCACCTTGCTCCTGAAGGCGGCGCATTTCGCGCATCAGCGGGCCGAAAAAGTCGTCGCCGAAGAACCTCTCGAGATCGAGACCAGGAAACATTTCCTCCATCTGCTGGCGGAGCTGCTGGTCGGGCGCCTCGGCCGCGCCGCCCTGGCGGTTCGGACGACTCGGTCGTTGGGCCTGCCGGTTTTCCTCGGGCACCGGCTCGATCCGGCCGCGGCGGCGCGGCGACTCGTCTTTGGACGGCGTGCCGTCGCTGCGCCATTCCCATTTGAATTCGCGGGGCTGACCGGGGTTGTCCTGCAGGCTTTTCTGGAATTGGTCGAGGGCCTGGTCGAGCTGTTTCTGCTGCTCCTTGTCGAGTGATGACCCGAAGCCCTCGAAGAGCCGGCGCAGGCTCTCGCCGGGTGCGTTGTTCTGGGCGTGGGCCGGGACGAGGGCGGCGAGAGCGATGCCGGCGGCGCCGATCAGGCTGGGGCGGAAAAAGGTGTGTTTCATGGTCGGAGTGCGTGAAAAAACCGTGGGGCTCTGGGTTATTCGGATTTCAGGTCTTTGGCGGCGATCAGTTTGGCTTTGAGTTCCAGGGTTTCGTCACCGCGCTCGACGGTCAGGGTGACTTCGTCGCCCGGTTTGCGCTTGATGACCTGAGCGACGAGGCCGGGCCCGTCGGCAATGCCTTCACCATTGAGCTTGATGATCAGGTCGCCAGCCTGCACGCCGGCGGCGCGGGCGGGCGAACCGTCCTCGACTCTTTCGACCAGCGCGCCTTCCTGATCGGACGGCGTCAGGCCGACGCCAAGCATCGGCTGGTCGGGAGCCGGGCCGTCAGCGGGTGCGGCGTCCGGCGTGCGCTGGCGGTTCGGGCGGTTGCGCGGCTCGCGGTCGCGCATGCCGAGGCGGCCCCATTCATCGCCCTTCATCAGGCGGTCCCAGTTCTTCTCAAAGGCCTCCATGGGGACATGGCGGTTTTCGGCGATGCGCCAGCCGATCGAGGAATGGATGCCGATGACCTGGCCATCGAGATTGAAGAGCGGGCCGCCGGAGTCGCCGCCGGAAAGCGTGCAGTCGGTGACGATGAAGCCGTCCGCGTCCTTGTGGAGGACGCGTCCGAGGCGCAGCGGCGCCGAGCGGTCGACTTCGTAGCCGCCGGGGTGACCCATGGCGAGGGCCCAGTCACCAACCTCCAGTTGTCCGGCCTGAGCCCGGGCAACGTGGGGATATTTCCCCGGCTCCGTGATTTTGCCGAGGGCGGCGTCGCGGCCGTACGCTTTGCCGAGGGCTTTCGCTTTGACCCGGCTGCCATCGGACAGGATGATTTCAAATTCTTCACCGACCGCCTGAAGCACGTGCGCCGCCGTCAGTATCAATCCGTCTTCACTGACGATGACACCGGAGCCGGAGCCCAGGGCGGGATTGACGCCGCGCTCGCGGGCCGCCTCAATGTCGGGTACGATGGCGACCACCGCCGAGGCGACGTCGGTCGTCACTTTGATGATCCGTTCCTGACGTTCGCGAAGGCTCGTCGGCGCTTCGGCGTGCAGCGGGGCGGCGGCAAGCAGGGTCGCGCCGAAGAGGGCGGCCGTGAGGGGAAGGGAGAAACAACGGTCAGTGGCTTTCATGGGACAGGGGCGATGGGAATCGGTGGCGGACAGTGATGAGAACCCGCCGGGTGGCGGATTCCCACGCATGATACGTCTGCAGAGCGTGAAAGCGCCGCTCATTTGTCTGGAATTCACACCGGTCCGCCCGGCTCCCGCCGCCCCGGTCTCCCGGGTGCGGCTTCAGGCCGCGGTCGCCGGCGGGGCGGCGGCCATCTGATCAAGCTGCTGCTGGATCTGCATCGGGCTGAGAGCGGTCCAGTTTTTGGCCAGCTCAAGCGAGACGCGCTCGCGTGCGGTTCGCGGCAATTCGGAGCGCAGAGACCCGAGGAAACGGGGTGAGGCGACCAGGATCATCTTTTCGAACTGTCCTTCGTGGGCGCCGCGGGCGAGCTGGGCGGCCAGCCTTTTGGCGAAGCGGTCTTCCTCGATTTCCCCCGGGGACGAGAGCGGGTCGCTGGTCTGCGTCTTGCCGGGTCCGTCGGTGAGCAGTTCACGGGTTTTCTGGCGGGCCGCGGGATTGTCGTGGGAGTCAATGAGGACCAGTGGCTGGTTCCGGGCGGATCGGGTGAAGAGGCGGGCGCGCGATCCGTCGGCAACGACAATACAGCAGGGATAGTATTTCATGACCAACCATACTATCCGACCGCCCGCTCGGCGGCAACGGTCATGGGCAGGCGGGAATTTCCGGACGCCCGTCAGGTCTGCAGCGGCATGTCTTCGGTGGCCGCGGACCGGTGCGCTCAGGAATCGGCGGGTGGCGGCGGCGCGGCCGGCACTCCGAGAAACCGCTCCCGGCACCGGGCGATGGCGTCGAGCATGATGTCGGCTTCCTCGCGCAGTTCGCGGTTGAGGCTGGCGGCGGCGCGGTTGTGCCGGCGGTGAAGCCGCGCAAGCTGACCGCGGATTGCCTCCGGGCTCATGCTCGGGGTCAGGCCGCAGAGGTCCTCGGGGCGGGCGGCGGGGTCGATCTTCGGGCGGGTGGTCGCTTCGCGAACGGCTGCTGCCACCGGATCCTCGGCCGCCGGTCGGGATGCGGTGCCAGCTCGCGCGTGGGGATGGGCTGTCGGGGTGTCGCGGCGGAAAAGGCGATGGAGGAAATCAGGAATCATGAAATGGACCGGCGCCCCGGCGGTTGCTTACTTGATTTTCATCGACCGGAATTCGACCGCGCGACGGCGGATCTGCTCGTCGCTGAGCACGCCCGCACCGACATATTCGACCTGCACTTCCTCGCGGCGGCCGGAGAGGTGATCGGTCACGCTGGCCTGGATCCGCTGGTCGGCGTCGTACCCATAAGTTACAGTCACCTCGCAGCCGGCGGGGCGGCCGGGGGGGAGTTCGAGGCGTATCTTTCCGACGATATCGACGTACCGCGGGTCCTCGTCCTCTCCCTGGGTGACGGCCACCTCGAGGGCGCGTTCGTTGTCCTCGGAGGTGACGTACGTTTGCGAATACTCGCACGGGATCGGCGTGTTTTTCGGGATGACGATGGAATTGGCGTAGCGCACGCGGCCGGTATCCGCTTCCTCGAGCAGGGCGAGGGTGCCGTAGCCTTGGTTGCAGACTTCGCGGACGCGGGCGGCCTTCTGCGAAAAGAGGGCGGCGCCGAGGGCCACGCATTCGTCCACGTTGTCGCAAGCCAGCGGCTCGCGGCCGAACAGATCGCGGAGCATCGCGCGGATCCGCGGCATGCGGGTGCCGCCGCCGACCAGGCAGACGTGATCAATCTGATCCGGGCGCAGGGAGGCCGAGTCGAGCGCCTGCTCCACCAGCATGTGGGTGCGCGTGAAAAGCCGGCTCATGGCCTGCTCGAAGACGTCGCGGGAGATTTCGATGCGCGAGAGGCCGAGCTGTTCGTCGCCGATGAGGTTGGCGGCATTGGGGAGCCGGGAGAGCGTCTTCTTGAGGTCTTCGCCCGTCTGCAGCGCCTGCTGTCGCTGGCGTTCATTCTCGAACAGATCGGTCCGGTGTTGCCGGCGGTATTCATCCGCCATCAGACCGAGCAGGGCCTCGTCAAAATCCGACCCGCCGAGCCGCCGCGCCCCTTCCGAGGCGAGGAGGCGCAGGTCGCCGCCGTCGATTTCAAGGACGGCGATGTCGAGGGTGCCGCCGCCAAGGTCATAAATCATGACGCGTCCGCGGACGTCGTGGGTGTGGGCGTAATAGACGGCGGCGGCGGTCGGTTCGTTGACGATGCGGCGGACCCGGAATCCGGCGAGGCGCCCGGCGGCCGCGGTGGCGCGGCGGGCCAGCTCATTAAAATTGGCAGGCACGGTGAGCACGCATTCGTCGATCGGTCCGAGGGTGCGTTCGGCGTCGCGTTTGAGCTTGGCCAGGATCAGGGCGGAGAGTTCGGTCGGGGTCCACGCCCGGCCGTCGATCTCCACGAGGTGCCCGGGATCATCGAGGTGGCGCTTGATCAGCCTCACGGTGCGCGCCGGGTCTCCGTAATCGCGGGCCGCCGCGCCGACGACAGTGGTGTTCTCCTGTGGCTCAAAGGCCACTACCGACGGGGTCAGGCGCTCGCCGTCAGCATGGGGAACGATGTCGGGGGTGCCATCGGGACGGAGATATGCCAGACCGGAGGTGGTCGTGCCGAGATCGATGCCGATGTGCGTCACAGCCATGGCGTGGGACAAAAAAACAATTCCGGCGGAGAGCGGAGGACCGTCGCCGACCAAGAACCTTTACAAGACAAACGCCCTCCCGCCAATCGCAAAACGCCGCCCCGGATGGGGCGGCGTGTGATCATCAAGAACCTGCATCCGCCGCCGGCGACCCGGCGACCGTCAGGCGGTCGGCACGGTGGCAATGGTCTTCAGAATTCGCGAAGCGATCTGATACGGATTGCCCTGACTGTTCGGACGGCGGTCCTCCAGATACCCTTTGTGCCCGTTTTTGACGAAGCTGTGAGGGATGCGGATCGAGGCTCCGCGGTTGGCCACGCCATAATTGAATTTGTCAATCGACTGCGTCTCATGCAGGCCGGTCAGCCGCAGGTGGTTGTCCGGTCCATAGACAGCGATGTGCTCGTCCTTGTACTTCTCAAATGCCGCCATGAGCGCGAGGAAATACGCTTCGCCACCCACTTCGCGCATGTGTTTGGTCGAGAAGTTCGCGTGCATGCCGGAGCCGTTCCAGTCGAGGTCGCCAAGCGGTTTGCAGTGGTATTCCACGTCCACGCCGTACTTCTCGCAGAGCCGCTGCAGGAGGTAGCGGGCGACCCAGACCTGGTCCGCCGCCGTCTTCGACCCCTTGCCGAAGATCTGAAATTCCCACTGGCCCTTGGCCACCTCGGCATTGATGCCCTCGTGGTTGATGCCGGCATCCAGGCAGAGGTCTAGGTGCTCCTCGACGATCTGACGCGCCACATCCCCAAGATTTTTGTAGCCGACGCCGGTGTAGTACTCGCCCTGGGGCGGCGGGAATCCGCCTTCCGGAAACCCGAGCGGCCGGCCGTCCTGATACAGGAAGTATTCCTGCTCGAACCCGAACCACGCGTCCGAATCGTCGAGAATGGTGGCCCGGTCGTTGGACGGATGCGGGGTGCCGTCCGCATTGTAGACCTCACACATCACCAGCACCCCGTTCTTGCGGGTGGTGTCCGGATACACCGCCACCGGGACGAGGATGCAGTCGGAACTGCCGCCGGGGGCCTGACGGGTCGAGCTGCCGTCAAAGCCCCATTGAGGCAGGTCTTCCAGCTTCGGAAAGCCGGAAAATTCCTTGATCTGGGTCTTGCTGCGCAGGTTGCGGACGGGTTCATAACCGTCCAGCCAGATGTATTCGAGTTTGTATTTGGCCATGGTGGGTGGTGATGGAGTTCAGGGGTATCCTGCCGGCTGGCAACTGGTTTTTCAGGGAGCACCATCCGGTCGACAGAGAAAGGGTGAAAAGCAGATGGCGTGCCAATCTGAAGGGTGAATGGCGGAAGAGCGCCGTTTTTTACAGGGGTCTGCAGCGGGTTTTGTCTCCGCTGCCGGAAGCGGGGAGAATCATCTTCCACATCCGCCTCCCGGAGGGAGGTCGGAAGTGGGCGGCGGAAGAAACAACCAGCGCCCGATACCCGGCCCGGGGAGATGCTGCTCAAAGCCAACGTCGCGTCGCCGAACTTCATGCCCGAGGCCCAAGCCCTCACCCTTGTCGCGCAAAGCCCCGGTCCACATCCCGTCTCAAGTGGTTCAGACCCGCAATTCCATGGTCACGAGGTCGAGCCAGCGGTCGAATTTGCGGCCGACCTCGTGCAGGTGGCCGGCGATCCGGAAGCCGAGCGACTGGTGGAGGAGGATCGACGGTGTCTGGTCGGCGGAGATGATGGCGAGGATGACGTGGTGGCCGGCGGGGCCGGCGCGGTCGATCAGCTGGTGCATCAGGGCGCGGGCGAGCCCCTGGCGCTGATGGGGTCCGGCGATGTAGACGGAGGATTCGACGGTGTGGCGGAAGGCAGTGCGCGAGTGGAACGGGCTGAGCGACGCCCAGCCGGCGACCACGCCGTCGACCTCGGCGACGAGCACCGGGTGGTTCGGGCCGTGGGCTTCGATCCAGACGCGGCGCTCGTCAACCGATTCCGGCACCTCCTGGTAGGTGGCGGTCGAGTGCAGCACCGAATGGTTGTAAATGGCGCTGAGCGCGGCAGCGTCGGCCGGGGTGGCGGGGCGGATGATGACGGCGGGCATGGGTCGCGGTGAGTCTGAACGCAGGTTTGCGGAAAAGAAACAACGGCGGCACCGCCCGCTTTTTCTTTGCGGGTTCCGGTACCGGAAAGTGTTCATAAAAGCATATATTCCGGGGGTTGTGCAAAGTACCTGTCCCCGTGGGGGAGTTGTGCAAAGTACCTGTCCCTTTGGAGTTGCGCAAAGTACCTGTCCTCTTGAGAAGAATTCGCCGAGGTGTTCGCACAGAGTACCTGTCCTGTTGTGGGCAGTCCTTTTGGGGTATTGCGGAAAATGTTCAAAAGAACTCATTTGCCGGGCGTTCGTACAAAGTACCTGTCCCTTGGAGAAAGCCTGGCGGTGGCGGCGGTTGATTTTCCTGCTTGAAACCGGACCTGGGTGGTTGGAGGGGGGAGGAGGCATGAGTGCATCTGATTCCCCGCAGTTTCCGAACGTCACGGCCGTGGCGAAGGCGAATGTGTATTTTGACGGCAGGGTGGTGAGCCACACCATTCTGTCGGCCGACGGGAGCAAGCGGACGCTGGGCCTGATTTTTCCGGGTCGCTATCATTTTGGCACCGAGGCAGCGGAGCAGATGGATATTGTGGCGGGCCGCTGTGAGGTGACCTTGGATGGCGAGGAGGCGGTTTCCGTGTATGAAGCGGGGTCGGGTTTCCGGGTGCCGGCGCATTCCGGGTTCACGATTGTGGTGGGGGAGGAGCGGTGCGAGTATGTGTGCTCGTTTCTGTCCTGAGGCAGGCGGTGATTCTTTGACGCATGAGTTCCCCCGGCCCCGCGCTGCTTTCCGGCAAGGATTTGACCTTGGCTTTCGGGCTGCGGCGGGTGCTGGAGGGGGCGACGGTGGCGATTTCGGAAGGGGAGAAAGTCGGGTTGGTCGGGCGCAATGGTGCGGGCAAGACGTCGCTGCTGCGGTTGCTGGCCGGGGTGGAGGCGCCGGATTCCGGGGAGATTTCGCGACGGCGGCAGCTGCGGGCGGGGTATCTGCCGCAGGAATTTGCGCTGGAGGATACGGCCACGGTGCGGGCGAATGTCGAGGCGGGGGCGGCGGATCTGGTCGGCTGGCTGCGCCGCTACGAAGAACCGGAGGTGCCGCCGGCCGAACAGGCGGAGTTGCTGCACCAAATTGAGGCGGCGGACGGCTGGAATTTTGACGCGCGGCTGGCGTCGATCCTCAATGCCTTGTCGGCGCCGCCGGCTGATGCGCTGGTCGGGCCGCTTTCCGGCGGGGAGAAGCGCCGGGTTGCTTTGGCGCGCGCGCTGGTGGCGCAGCCGGACCTGCTGCTGCTGGACGAACCGACCAACCATCTGGATGCGGAGTCGATC
>JALRGF010000663.1 GCA_023253495.1 Verrucomicrobiales bacterium | reverse complement strand
GCCCGGGGCGGTGGCGGCGGGTGTGGCCTGGGGGGCAGGAGCGGCGGGAGCCGGAGGCAAGGATGCCGCGGCCGGAGCGGCGGGAGCGGCCGGAGCGCTTGGTTTCGGTCGTGGCGGCCGGGTGGCCGCCGGTGCCGGGGTGGTTTCCGGGGCGGCCGGGGTGGGAGGAGGGGCAGAGGTCTGGCGGGCGCGGGGGGACCGGGGTTTCGGTGGGGCGGACTCGGTGGTGGCGGCGGGAGCCGGGATGTCTGCGGTGGTCGTGGTTTTCCGGGCTGAGGAGCGGGTGGGTTTGGGAGCGGTGGCGGCCGGAGGTGGGGTCTCGACGGGCGGGCTGGCGGCAGCAGCGGAGAGGCGTTTGGTGGCGGTTTTTTTGGCCGGGGCTTTTTTGGCGGCAGCTTTTTTGGCGGCGCGCTTCTTCGGTTCGGCGGTGTCGATGGAATCGCTCATGAGTGGGGAAAAATGGATGGAGTGGGTGCGACCGGGTGGCTGGTCGAGCGTGGGCCGACGGCGGATGAGGTGGGTGGGCCGGGGGCGCGGACGTGGGGCGGCCAGCGGGAAGGATTATGTCGAGAGGGTTTCCATGACATCCTCGGGGATGTCGAAGTTGGCGTGAACGTTCTGGACGTCATCGAGGTCATCCAGTGCCTCGCAGAGCCGGAGGACCTGCTGGGCGGTCTGCCGGTCCTGGACTGGTGCGAGAGTCAGGGGGATCTGGGTCAGTTTTTGGGAGGTGGGAACGAGCTGGCGGGTGCGGAGGGCGTCACCGACGGCGAAGAGCTGGTCCGGGGCGGTGAGGATGATGTGATCGTCGCCGTCCTGGGAGACGTCATCGGCGCCGGCTTCGAGGGCGGCTTCGAGCAGAGATTCCTCGGTGGCGGCGGCGAGCGGCAGGCGGATTTCGCCTTTGCGGGCGAAAACGTGGGCCACGCTGCCCGGGGTGCCGAGGCTGCCGTGGTGACGGGTGAAGGCGCTGCGCAGGTCGGCGGAAGTGCGGTTTTTGTTGTCGGTGACGCATTCGACCATGAGGGCCACGCCGCCCGGGGCATACCCTTCGTAGGTGATTTCGGCGGGGGCTTCGCCGCCGAGTTCGCCGGTGCCCTTTTTGATGGCGCGGTCGATGGTATCGTTCGGCATGTTCTGCGCGCGCGCGGCGTCGATGGCGGTACGGAGGCGGGCGTTCAGGCGTGGGTCACCGCCGCCGGATTTGGCGGCGACAATGATTTCGCGCGACAGTTTCGAGAAGATCTTGCCGCGTTTGACGTCGACAACACCTTTGATGTGTTTGACTTTGGACCATTTACTGTGGCCGGCCATGGGGACTCAGGGCTGGGTGGAGCGGAGGCGTGCGGAGGCAGGGGCCTGCCGGTGGGGGCGCCGCATTGCGGAAGACATCGGGGGATGGTGAGAGACCGCCGTGATCAAAACGGGGAATGTGGGCAAAAAGCTTGACCATGGGTGCCACCGGGGCTGCAACCCGGTCCCGGCGCCTTCCGGAAGGAAAGGAAGAAAAGCGGGGTTGATGGTTCCCGGGGCATCGGCCGCTGCGTCATCGAAAGGTCTGGTGACCGGTTTCGACGGACAGGTTTTCCGCGAACGCGCCTGGGCACTGCTCAGGCTTGCAGTGAGTGTATGCGTGGCGCCGGCGGCTTGGCAACTGGTTTTCCTCAAAAATCTTCAAGGAAGGTGAAGCAAAAAAAAGGCCGGGGTGAAGATGTCGCGATCGAGGCCGGCCTGGCTGACGTGTCCGTTGAAGCAGGCTGGGATGTCGTGACGCGGGAGGGCGTGGAGTTTTGGCCTCTGGTCATCGGATTCGCCCTGATGACGCACCCGACCATCTGCGAAAATCCACTCGCTCCCGCGCAAGCCCGCCGCATCGTCGAAGATTGGCTGAGTTACCCGCACGTCCGACTCGTCCACCTTTCCGACAACGTCCCGCCTCCGACCGCTTCGTTCCTGTGGTGCTCTGCCGGTTCAACTGGCCGCGTCTGCGGGTGGCCGGGAAATTTCCACTGGCGACACGGGAGCGCTGCGGCGAGGTTCCGGCATGAGCACACCCAAGATTGCCCAGAGGAGCCCGATGCCGGTGACCGTTGAAGCCGGGAAGACGTATTACTGGTGTTCCTGCGGAGAGAGCAAAACACAGCCGTTCTGCGACGGGGCGCACAAGGGCACGGGGTTTTCGCCGGTGGCGTATACGGCGGAGAAGGATGGGCCGGTGTATTTCTGCGGGTGCAAGCACAGTGCCAACGGAGCGCTGTGCGATGGGGCGCACAAGACGCTGCCGGAGTGAGTGTTGGGGTGGCCGGGCGCTGGCGGCCCGGTCGCAGGGAGCAGGTGAGCCAGTGAGGCTCTCACGGCTCCGCCGCCGGAAGCGGTGCCTTCAGGCCGCCAGTCCGCGGAGCGGGTGGAGCACGCGGCGGCGGTATTCGGACGGGCTTTCGCCGGCGTATTTGGCGAAGCAGCGGTTGAATTGCGAGAGCGAGCCGAAGCCGACGTCGAGAGCGACTTCCGAGATGCGGGCGTAGCGGCTGAGCAGGCGTTTTTTCGCCTGGAGGATGCGTTCGCGGTTGAGGTATTCGATCATGGTGACCCCGGTTGACTCCTTGAAGACGGCGCAGAGGTGGTGGGCGCTGACGCCGGCGGCGCGGCTGAGTTCGTCCAGGGTGATCTCGCGGTCGAAATGGCGGCGCATGTGGGCGCAGGCTTTTTTGACGGCTTCGGGCTGGCTGTCCTGACCGGCGCGGAGCAGGCGTTCGGCGAGACCGGAGAGCTGCTGGGCGAAGAAAACAAGCAGCTGAACGAGGGCGGCGTAGCGATCGGTGCCGACGGACGGGGCGGCGAGGAAAAGCTCGCGGAGCGGTTCGAGGTCGTGTTCGCGGTAGCCTTCCTCGCGTTGGAGCACGGCGACGACTTTATTGAAGTCATCGGGGCGCGACGGTTCGGCGAAGACCTGACCGGTGCGCAGGTAGCCGAGGACCCGGGTGCCGAGCCAGACCGGAACGGCGGTGACCTGGAGCCCGGCGAAGCATTGGATGGTGGATGCCTTTTCGCCGGGAGCGGCGGCGAGCAGGCTGTGGGCGTCGAGGCACGCCTGGCAGGGCGCGTCGGTCCAGAATATCTTCCGGCAGAAAGGATTGATTTTGTCGCTGGGGCAGTCGGGGGAGGCGGCGGGGGCGCCGGGGGTCGGTGAGGCGGACGGGTCGGCCGGTGCTTCCAGCCAGAGCGGCATGCCGGTCGCCTGTTCGAAGGCGGCGCGGTATTCGTTCAGGGCGTCGGACTGGGCCAGCATCTGAAAGAGGCCGCCGAGGCCGTGGTCGTCGACGGCCGGCGACGACGACGCGGCCTTCCACCGTCCGTCGCCGTGCGGAGCGGAAGAGTCATCAAGGAGGCTGGAGCGGGCCATGCGTCGCGAACATAGCACCACGTCGCCGGCCGCAAGTGCCGACGTGCCTTGTTGTGATCAGGGTGTTCAGGTGAGTGAATCCGGGGAGGGGCGGGCAATCAGGCGGGTCGGGGGAGGCGGAGGTGGGCGGAGACGATGAGCAGAGTGACGACCGAGCTGAGCGGCATGAGGATGGCGGCGAGCAGCGGGCTCATGTGACCGGCGAGCGAGACGGCGACCACGGCGAGGTTGTAGGCGAGGGCGAAGGTGAACGCGCTGAGCACGGCGCGGCGGCGGGCGCGGGCGACCGCGAAGAGTTCGCTGACCGGGTGCAGACCGCGGCTGAGGAAGTAGAAATCGGCCTTTTCCGCCAGCAGGCCGCGTTCCACGGCCGGCGTGCCGCGGACGAGGGCGGCGTCGAAGGCCAGACTGTCATTGGCCCCGTCGCCGAGGAAGAGGGCATCGGGAGCGTGGGATTCGATCCAGCGCGCCTTGTCTTCGGGGCTGAGGCGGGCCTGGGCGTGGGCGGCCGGGATGCCGAGGGTGGCGGCGAGCGCCTGGACTTTTTCGGGGCGGTCGCCGCTGAGGATATCCAGGGCGAATCCGTGCTGGCGGAAAGCGTCGAGTTCTGTGGCGGCGTCGGGGCGCGCGGCCTCGTGGAAGCGGAAGCCGGCGACGGGCACGCCGTCGCAGCGGAGCAGGGTATCGGTGTCCTCCTGGCCGGCGGGATCGGGCAGGCCGGCGGAGGCGGGCGAAACGCCCTCGGGTCCGTGGTCCGGGATCCAGTCGGGACGGCCGAGACTCCAGACGGCTCCGTGGGTGTCGGTGAAATGCACACCGAGGCCGGGCACCTCGTGCAGGGAGGATCTTCCAGCGGTATCGCAAGAGGGGCGGACGGTTGAGGCGCTCTCGGGGTAGCGGGAGGCCAGCGCCTGGCGGAGCGAGGCGGCCAGCGGGTGGCGGCTTTCGCGGACGAGGACAGCGAGAGCGTGGCGGGCGGGGGGCGACAGGCGGTCGAGGGCGGCGGGGTCGTTCAGCTGCGGTGTCTCCAACGTGAGGGTGCCGGTTTTGTCGAAGACGAGCCGGCGGACGAGGCGCAGCCGGCCCCAGAGGTCGGCGCGGCGGACGAAGAGACCGATGCGGCGGAGGCGGGCCACGGCCAGTTCATGGGCCATGGGCACGGCCACGCCGAGGGCGCAGGGGCAGGAAACGACGAGCACGGAAATGAAGACCTGGAGGGCGCGCGACCAGTCGCCCCCCAGCTGCCACCAGAGGGCACCGCCGACGGTGGCGAGCACGAGGACGATGGACAGGTAGACCCGGAGCAGGCGGTCGAGCCAGCGGGCGGCGGGGTCGTCGGTGGTTTCGGTGGCGGGGGAGCTGAGGCGTGCCAGCAGCGAGTCGGTCCAGTCCTCGCGGGCGCGCAGGCGGATTTCCTCGCGGCCGAGGCTGACGGCACCGGCCGGGATGACGGCACCGGCTTCCCAGGTGCGCGGGGTGGCTTCACCGTTGATCCATTCCAGGCTCAGGCTGGCGCGCGGGCTGAGCAGTTCGGCATTGACCGGGACCACGCCGGCGGGGGGCAGGCTGAGTTCCTGACCGTGGAGCAGCGAGCTGACCGGCTGGGGAGCGGAGGTGCCGTCGGTGTGCACGGTGACCGATTGCAGCAGCGGGTCGGCGCGGAGCAGGCGGGCGCGGTTCCGGGTGACCGAGGCCTCCTGGAGCCGGCGACCGAGCAGCATGAGGAAGATGAAGGTGGCGACGAAGTCGAAGTAGAGCAGGCGGTCGTGGCCGTGGAGCCATCCGACGACTGATCCGAGCCAGGCGGCGACGAGGCCGGCGGCGATGGGGACGTCGAGGTGGAGGCGGCCGACCCGCACGGCGCTCCAGGCGCGGCTGATGAAGTAACTGCCGCAGGCGAGCAGGCTGAGGGTGGCGGAGGCGGCGGCGACCAGTTCGAAGACGCCGGAAAGGGCGAATCCCTGATCCATGCCGAGGTAGCGGGGCAGGGTGAAAGCCATGGCGTTCATGGCCAGGCCGCCGGCCAGTCCGAGACGCAGCCCGCTGGCGGACAGGCCGTCCGAGCGACCGGTCCACGGGGCGAGACGGTAGCCGAAGTGCGCGAGACGGCTGGCAAAGCCGGCGAGGTCGAACTGCCCGGCGATCCATGAGAGGGTGATTTCGCCGCGTTGGGCGTTGACGAGGATGCGGGCGTTTCCGGTGGATCGGGCGAAGACGGCCTCGATGAGCCAGACGCAGCCCATGCAGGTGACGCCCTGGAGGTCGAGGCGGGCTTTGGCCAGGCCGTTTTCGGCGGCGGCCTCCGCGGTGGCGAGGGTGTCGGCGGCCCAGCCGACCGGGGCGGGTACGAGCACGGCGGTGCCGGCGGGCAGCAGGCGGTCGTCGCCTTTCAGTTCGTAGAATTTCCCGAGCCCCTCGCTGGTGATCAGGTCGTGGACGAACCTGCAACCGGCGCAGCAGAAGCGTTCGGTGGCATTTTCCGGAACGAAGGCGGTGCCGCAGTGGTCGCAGGCGCGTTCGGTGGCGGTGGCGGTGGCGGCGGGCATGGCGGGGGATCAGGCGTTGAGGTCGCAGCCGCAACCGGTCATGTCTTCGGGTCCGAACCCGAGGGTGCCGCGCAGGCGCCAGACGAGTACGGCGGCGGCGGCCAGGGCGAGGCCGCGCTGGACGCGGGCCATCGTCTGCGGTCCGAACTTGAGATGGAGCAGGCGCCACGAGCCGTGGGCGAGCCAGAGGAGCGGGATGGTGCCGAGGGCGAAGGCGAGGGAGAATTCGAGACCTTTGATGGCGGAACCGGTGAGCAGACAGGCGCCGAACATGAGGTAGAGCGGCCCGCACGGGAGCACCGGGGTCATCAGGCCGATGACGGCGCCGCGCTGCCAGAGCGGGCGGTTGCCGGCGAGCAGACGCCAGCGCGCGTACACCTTCTGCACGAACCATGGGCGGGGCAGTTTCGGTTTGATGCCGGCGGCCATGGCGACCAGGACAATGACGAGGAACCACGGCAGTACGGTCAGCGGCGAATGGCTGAGCCATTCGAGCGGCCGTTCGCCGAGGGCGCCGCAGGTGGCGCCGATGGCGCCGTAGGAGATGAGACGGCCGAGGTGGTAAGCGGCGGACGGGCGGGGCAGGGCGGCACAGGTGAGCGGGCCGCACATGCCGGCGCAGTGCACACTGGTGATCAGGCCGGCGACGAGGGCGGCGACGGTGGTCTCAATGACCGGTGCGGACATCGGCGGTGGCGGGCAGCGGGTTTTTGAGGACGTCGCGCACCGGATTTTTGAGCGCGAGGGTCAGAAAGGTGGCCCAGACCCCGATGAGCAGGGCGAAGGCGCCGGTGACGAACAACCACGGCCGGTCGGCCAGCCAGCCGGTGATCCCGGAGGCGCGCCGTGGTGGCGGGGCGTCCGGAGCGCCCTTGCTGCAGCAACCGTTGCCGCAGCCGTGGCATCCGGACCGCCGCAGGCGACCTCCCGATGATCGGTCGCTTTCCCGGTGAAGTGACGGCGACAGGGCCGCCGCTCCAGGCGACGTGGCACGGGAGGCCGGCTGCGAGGGTCCGGATGAAGGGGGCGTATTCATGGCTGGAGAAAGGTTTCGTCGAGCAGGCGCGGGTCGGGTCCGGTGAAATCGAAGGTTTTGCGCATCGAGCTGCCGCCGGGCTCGCTGGTGATGACGAAGGCCATCGACTGCGGTCCGCGGTAGGAGGCACGCGGGATTTCCACGATGGCGGCGACCAGACGTTCCTGCTGGGCATCGAGGGTGATCAGGCCGTCCGGCCCGGTGAGCAGGGTGTCGGCGGAAGCGCCGTCCAGCGTGATGCGGAACTGCTGAGGGGTCATCCGTTTGTTGAGCAAGCGCAGCTGAAACTGGTTGCGGACGACGTTCTTCGAGCTGTCGACGTAATACGGCGCCCCCGGCAGGCGGACGAGGCCGGCCTGAAACGGCCGCAGCTTGCTCAGCGAAAATGACATCACGGCGAGGCCCACCAGCAGAAAGGCGGAATAGACAAAGAGGCGCGGCCGCAGCCAGCGGGTCGGCTGGCCGTTGAGGCTGTTCATCGACGCGTAGCGCACCAGGCCGCGCGGGCGGTGCAGCTTGTCCATGATGGCGTCGCAGGCGTCCACGCAATTGGCGCAGCCGACGCATTCGAGCTGGAGGCCGTTGCGGATGTCGATGCCGGTCGGGCAGACCTGGACGCAGCGCAGGCAGTTGATGCAGTCGCCAGCGCCTGCGGTGCCCGCTTTGCCGCGCGGTTCGCCGCGGCGGGCGTCGTAGCCGATGACCATGGTGTTGTCGTCGGTGAGCGCGCTCTGGATGCGTCCGTACGGGCACATGATGATGCAGAACTGCTCGCGGAACCAGGCGAAGGCGCCGTAGAGGGCGAACGTCAGGAACATGACGATGCCGAAGGCGAGCAGGTGATCGCCCGGCTTGCTGGCCATCATCTGCCAGAGCCGCGGCAGGGAGACGAAGTAGGACAGGAAGATGTGGGCGATGAGGAAGGAGACGGCGAGGAAGAGCGCGTGTTTGAGGGCACGGCGGGCGATTTTGGCGCCGCTCGGGGGGGCGTCGTCGAGGCGGCGCCGGGCGTTGGCATCGCCTTCGATCCAGCGTTCGATGCGCCGGTAGACGTGTTCGAGAAAGACGGTGTAGGGGCAGGTCCAGCCGCACCAGAGCCTTCCGAAGAGGGAGGTGATGTAGAAGAGGGAGAAGCCGAGGCCGCTGATGACGAAGAACCCGAGCCACAGGTCCTGCGGCGCAAAGGTCATGCCGAAGAGGTGGAAGCTCCGCTGCTGCACGTCGAGAAACACCGCCGGGAACCCGTTGATCGGGATCCACGGGAGCAGGACGTAGACGGCGAGCAGGAGCACGGCAGTGAGCCGCCGGGCCAGGGTGAAGCGGCCGCTGACGTCGGCCGGATGCAGGAAATAGCGGCTTCCATCACGGTTGATGGTCGTGACTTCGTCGACCGATGGAAGCTTCAGGCTCATGGGGAATGGCGATGGACGGGGGCCGTGCCGCGGGGTGGTTATTTGGCGGCCGGGCCGGGATCAGCCGGGGTGTCCGTCGCGGTGCCGGCGGCCGCGGCGGCTTCGAGCAGACCGGCGGGCGGCTCGTGGTGGCTGAGGACGTAGGCGGCCACTTCGGCGCACTTGGTGGGGCCGAGCACGGTTTCCCAGGCGACCATGCCTTTGGTGACGTCCGGGGACCCCTTGGTGATGATCTTGAGGATATCGGACGGGTTGCCGCCGTATTTCCATTCTTTGTCGTTGAGCGGCAGGCCGGGCAGCGGGACGCCGGCCATTTTGGCGCTGAGGTCCTTGGCGTGGCAGGCGACGCAGGTCAGTTCGTAAGCGGCCTTGCCGCTGGCCACTTTCTCGGGGTCGCGGCTCCATTGCCAGAGCTGGGTGTCGGCGCCCGAGCTGGCCATCAGGGCGGCGGTCCCCTTGGGCACGCGCATGCCGGCGACCTTGGCACTGGCCCACGGGCCGTCCTCCACGAACATGTCGAGCTGGTAGGCGGCCACCCAGTAGACGAGGGTGAAACCCATCATGATGTAGAGGGTGAAGAGCCACCAGTTGGGCAGGCGCTGGTCGTATTCCTGGATTCCGTCATAAGTATGCGGCCGCAGCACGGGCTGGTCGGGGCCGGGCGGAGTCGGTTTCGGAGCGGGATCACTCATGGCGTGGGGTGTCGGGTGCGGGTTGGTCGGATTCGAGCGGCAGGCGGGAGAGGTGGTCGGCCTTGTCCCGGCGCAGCCGCCAGGCGCGGATCACGGCTCCGATGAACACGAGAAAGGTGAGCAGGAAGCCGAGGATCGAGGTGAGGTGGATCCATTCCTCGGGCGTGACGCGTCGGAACATAGGGTGTGGGAAACGGGTGGGTGGGAGGGCGGCGGCCGCCGGCCTTGGGGGGAGCCGGGCGGACCGCCGACAAGCTGTTGTCTACCGGACCGCGGGAGCGGTGGCCGGTTCGGCGAGGGCGGTTTTGACCGGGGCGCTGGAGGTGGCGACCGGGGCGACGGCGGCGGGCGGAGGGAACGGTTCGCCGGTGCGCTGGTCGGTGTAATGGCCGAGTTTCTGGAGGTAGGCGATGAGGGCCACCATCTGGCTTTCGGGGTCGACAAAGGCGCCGCGGTCCTTGAGGTCGCGGGCGATGGCGAGGCCCTGTTCGAGGGCGCTCTGCTGGATCTGGTCGCGGGTCATGGCCTCGTAGGGCACTCCGAGCTTCTGCTGGACGGCAATTTTGCCGGGCAGCGCCTTGAAGTCGGTTTTCTTTTTTTCCAGCCAGTGGTAGCTGGGCATGTTCGACCCTTGGGAGATCTGACGCGGGTCGACGAGGTGCTGGTAATGCCAGAGATTGTCCTTTTTGTTCACGCCGGTGCCTTCGCGGGCGAGGTCCGGACCGGTGC
>JALRGF010000608.1 GCA_023253495.1 Verrucomicrobiales bacterium | reverse complement strand
AGCATCACCGAGGAGGAATACGACCGCATCATGTCGGTCAACACCAAGGCCACATTTCTCGCCTGCCAGGTCTTCGGGCGCCACTTTCTGGAGGCCGGCCAGCCGGCATCCATCATCAACCTGGGCTCGATGTCCGGGCTGACGCCGCTCAGCCGCGTCTTCACTTATTCGATGAGCAAAGCGGCCGTCCACAACCTGAGCCGGAACCTCGCCCGCGAATGGGCGCCCCACGGCATCCGCGTCAACACCCTGGTGCCCGGATTTTTTCCCGCGGAGCAAAACCGCAAGGTGCTCAACCCCGATCGCATCGCCTCGATCCTCGGACACACCCCGATGGGCCGGTTCGGAGAGGCCTCCGAACTCGTCGGCGCCACCCTGCTGCTCGCCTCCGCCCGCGCCGGCAGCTTCATCACCGGCGCCGAAATCGTGGTCGACGGCGGGTTTCATGCCACCTCGATCTGAGGGACCCGGAACGATCCCCTGATCCGCTGTCAAGGTGTTTTTCGTGCTTGCCCGCGGAGCCGGAACCGTTATGAGTCGGGTGTTGACGAATTTTTCTGCATCAGTTCAGGCGCGTAGCACCACCCCCCGCCATCTGCGGATGGCCGAAGCACCATGTGCACTCCGGTGTGGTGAAAGGAAGGATAAGACGCCGCACGGCCCTCTGGCATGGAGTCAGTGATCCGCAGAAGCCACCTCTTGCGAAGGTGCCCGGCAGTCCGCCCGGCTCCCGCACGCCCTGACCACCCAACCGAGGATCCACGCCATTAGCAGCAAGCCACATAACCGCTTCCAGCCACGCCGCGACTTCGGTCCGCGCGTCAACGACCGCATCCGCGCCCCGAAAATCCGCGTCATCGACGGATCCAGCGGCGCCCAGCTCGGCGTCATGTCGTCGCTCGAAGCCCTCCAGCTCGCCCGCCAGCGCGGGCTCGACCTCGTCGAAATCGCCGCCAATGCCCAGCCGCCGGTGTGCAAGATCATCGATTTCGGCAAGTGGAAATACGAGCAGGCAAAACACGAAAAGGAGAAGCACAAAACCAAGGCCAGCAAGGTCAAGGAAGTGAAGCTCCGCGTCGGCATCGACCCGCACGACTACAAGATCAAGCTCACCCGGGCCGAGGATTTCCTCATGCACAATGACAAGCTGCGGGTCGTCCTGCAGTTCAAAGGCCGTCAGATGGCGCACCCCGAGATCGGCATGCAGATCATGCACCGGGTCATCGAGGACCTGAAAGGCTCGGGGCACCCGGACATGATGCCGCGCCAGAGCGGCAAAATGATCACCATGGCGATGAGCCCGCACCCGGCACACCAGCGCCTGCGCAAATTCCGCGCCCAGGACGCCGTCGTCGACATGTCCCAGCATGCCGACGAGGACGACGACGATCACGACGACGACGATGACGATGATCGCGAGGAGGAGCGGTCCGGGACCGCTGCCGTGGACGCCGCCCAGGCGCCCGGCGGCTTGAACCACACCCCCGCCAAGGCCTCGCCGCCGCCCGCGGAAAAACCCGTGACCAAAGTGAAGGTCTTCGACATTGAAGCCCTCGATGCGGACAAATCACTCTCCGCGCGCCCGGCCTCGCCGCGTGCCCACCACTGAGACCGGGCCGCCCGGCCACGGACGGCTGGCGGCCGCCGCCGCGCTCGCCCTGACCCTGTCCTCCTGCACGTCGGCGGTTCCCCAGGTGCCGACCGCCCCGGACTTTGCCGAGGCCCACCGTGATTTCACCTATGCCGAGGTCGAGGTCGTCCGGCAATCGGCCCCGCGCAGCTGCGGACTGGCGGCGCTCGCCTGCGTGCTCCGGTACTGGGAGCGTCCGGCCACCGAGGCCGCCCTGCTGGCGCGGCACCCGGTGGGCGGCGGCCACGGCCACTCGCTCCAGTCGCTGCAGGCGATCGCCCGGGAGCACGGGCTGCTGGCCTTCGCGCTCAGCCTCGCGCCCGGCCCTGACGGCTCTCCGGCCGCCCGCCTTTCCGAACAGATTGCCAAGGGCCGTCCGGTCATCGTGGCGGTGCGGCTGCCGCAGGGGCGCTATTTCGGCGACCCGGTGCCGGTCATCGGCACCCTTGACGCCCGCACCCTGCGGCCGTTCGGGCTGGTGCCTTCATCGCGAGGGGAGGAATACAAGCTGCACTATGTCGTCGTCTTCGGCGAGGATCCGTCCCGCTACCTCGTGATGGACCCGGCCTACGGCATTGTCACAGTGCCCCGCGCCTCGCTGCTGCAATGGTGGGGCGACCTTG
Organism: Verrucomicrobiales bacterium; assembly: GCA_023253495.1. GTDB lineage: Bacteria > Verrucomicrobiota > Verrucomicrobiia > Verrucomicrobiales > V1-33 > CAJBME01. Next base: position 1,975 of record JALRGF010000608.1, on the reverse strand, counting down.
GCCATGCCGCCCTGCTCTGCTCGGCGGCGCCCGCCGCCTCCGTGCCCGCTCCCCCGCCCGCCACCACTTCCGCTCCATGAACCCAGAACCCGATTCCCTCTGGCAGGGACTGACCGACACCGCCCGCGCCCGTCTCCAGACCCGCAGCTATGCCAAACCATCCCTGGCCGAACGCCTCGCCACCGTCGGCGCCGAGGCCGGCGAACTGACCGGTCCCGAGGCCCGCGCCACCCTTGAATCCGCCTGGATTCCGGGAGTGGAAATTTTCCACCGCCCGGTGTACCAGCAGCGCCACCGCGGCTGGTTCGGCGAGTTCGCGCGGCAGCACGACCCCGGCAGCGTGCTCACCCGCATCGGCATGTGGCCGCAACAATGGGCCACCGCCCTCATGTTCGCCGGCACCGCCAAGGGCTTCCACATCCACCCGCCCGCCATTCCCGAAGGAGTCGCTCCAGCCGACTGGTTCCGCCGGCTCTTCGTCACCGAAGCCGGCAACTGCCGCCTCCGTCCTTACGACAAGGAACAATGGGACGCCATGTTCTTTGTCCAGGGGACCTGCGAAATGTTCCTGGTCGACGAACGACCGGGGCTGGAAAAGCGCCGCATGCGCTTCTTCATCGAGGGCGACAGCCGCCCCGGACCCCACAACGTCGGCGTCGTCATCCCCGCCGGCGTGGCCCACGCCCTGCGCTGCGCCAGCTCCCAGGATCTCATCATGGTCTACGGCACCAGCACCCAGTTCGTGCCCGCCAACGAAGGGCGCCTCGCCAGCGAAGTGGAAAATCCCGATCTGCCGGCGGTTTGGGAGCGTTATTTCCGTTCTTAGGGGATTCCCTTAAGAGAAAGTTTTTCGCCTCCCGCGTGTAACATTTGGATCTCTCCTGCGAATTACCGGGTGGCGAGGGATTGGTCTGCGCCCAGTGCACGGCCTCCCGATCGTGCCTGGTCTCCCGCTGGGCGCTGATCAGACCTTTTCTCTCCCTCCCGGGCCGGGGCGCGTCCAGCGTTCCGGCCCGCTTTCTTTTGTGCCGAATCCTAAACAAAGGGGAGGCGGGACGACGCCATTCCACCGACTTTGCACCTGATGCCTGCGACGCCCGCACCCATGGACAGCGCCACCTGGAGAGCCTGGCTCTCCACGCACGGTTCCCGTCTGCTCCTCTTTGCCCGGCAGCAGACGCGCACCGAAGCAGACGCTGAGGACGTGATGCAGGACGCGATGGTGCGCCTGTGGCGGTCCGGACTGGTTCAGAAAAATGAACAGGGCGTGGACGAACCCTCGCTGGCCGCCGCCTTCACTCAGATCCGGCGGGCCGCCATCGACCAGGCCCGCAAAAACATCCGTCAGGCCAACCGCGACCAGCGGTCGATCGACCTCGGTGAGGACCAGACCGGCATCGTCTGGTTCGAAAGTTCGCTCGAACAGGACGAACGCGCCCTCGCCGTCGAGGAAGCCATGAAGAAGCTGCCGGACTATTACCGCGAGGTGCTGACGCTGAAAATCTGGGGTGACCTGACCTTTGAACAGATCGCCGAAACCCTCGACATCCCGATGAACACGGCGGCATCGCGCTACCGCTACGCGCTGCAACAGCTCCGCCGCCACCTGACCCCCGCCAAGCTGCAATGAGTTCCGACCACGCCGAGCCCGCCCCCCCTCTGCAACCGGAAGATCTGGCCCTCGCCGCTGAGATGGCCGGTTTCCGCCCGCGCGCGCTCTCATCTGATTTCCTCGACCATCTGCTGCTCCACCTGGAACTGGCCGTGTCCGACGCCATGGCCGCTTCCCCACCCGAGTCATCGCCCATGCCCCTGGATGCCAGCCTGCTCGCCTTTGAACACGAATTGCGGTCGCTCCGGCCGCTGGACATGGATTTCCCGACCGGCCAGCGGGTCCTCAACGCTCTCACGGCCGAAATGTCCCCGCGCTCCGATGGGTTCAGCGTGATCGAGGGCACCGCCCCCGCCCCCGCCG
>JALRGF010000596.1 GCA_023253495.1 Verrucomicrobiales bacterium | reverse complement strand
CTCAGAGGCGCCCTCCTCCCACTCATCCAAGAACCCGGACCAGTCCTCTTCGCACGATGTCGTCGCAGGCCAGCCTCCGCTTTGCGCCTCATCCGCTCCCCTCTGCCTCCCCTCAACTGAAATGCCCTGTCGTATCCACTGTGGCTGCTCGTTTTATCTTTACAACAGCGGAAATATCGGAGATGGAAGTACTCATTCAACGTTTAATTCAGCTATCGGTCGCGCTCCTGGCGGGACGTTGCCTGACAGGCATCACCGTCCTCATCACTATGCCGTTGTGGGCGCTGCCCCCGGCGCCTCCGCACACTTTTTTCGGTGATGTTCGGGACGAGTTTGGTCAGCTGCTGCCGGCGGACGGATCTCGAGTGGTTTTCTCGCGTGGCGGACGGCCGGTGGGGGAAGTCGGCATTCTCCCGGCGGGGCGCGACCATAATTACCGGATCCTCCTCCCCATGGACATGCGGCTTACCGGATCGGTGGATTACGTGGCCACGGCGGTGGCATCCGGCGAACTCGTCACAGCTGTTGTCGCGGTTCGCGGGGTGTCGTATCAGCCGATAGAAATCAATTCCACAGGCCCGCCGGTGGGAAGCCCGGCCGGAAAAACGCGGCTCAATCTCACCCTCGGGGAAGACGAGGATGGCGACGGGCTGCCAGACGCATGGGAGATCGCCCAACTTTTTTATGCGGGGGTGACACCCGGGGCTGATGGATGGGATATGTCGTTGATCCGACCGGAGGGTGATTATGATGGTGATGGGGTATCCAATCGGGACGAATATCTTTCCGGCACGTATGCGACCGATTCGCGCTCGTATCATTTTCTGGAGATAGCGACCCTCCGGACTGAGGAAATCGAATTCCGGCTCTACACGCTGCTTGGCAAGTCCTATGCGATTGAATCCAGTTCAGATTTCAGGAACTGGACGGCGGTAACGTGCCGGCTGGGTGCGGACGGTGGTTTCGCGCCCAGCCAGACCGCCACCCAGACCGGGGAAACTCTGGCTGCCTGCCCACGCCCTGAAGGGCCGGCCCCGCGTTTTTACCGCCTGCTTGTCCGATGAATCTGTTGTGTCGTTCGATTCCGCCTGTGCTCTCTCTGTTGCTGATGGGAACAGCGGCGGGGCAATGGCGGTCCGAGACCTTCCAGCTGCCGAACGGATGGAGTGCTCTCTGGCTGCCGGGCGACGCTTCCTGGCAGTCAGTGGCGGACCATCTGGCGAACCAGCCCACCATTGAGCAGATCTGGCGGTGGGATGCCCCGGCCGAGAACATCCAGTTTGCGTCGTCGCCGGAAGAGTTGTTTTCCGCCTCCACGCATTGGTCCGTCTGGAACCGCAATGATCCGGATGCGCAGACGCTGCAGAATCTGACCGGCCAGACGCCTTATCTGATCCGGACTACGGCACCGACGACCTGGACGCTGCGGTACCGGGTCGAGGCACCGGTGGTGACGTGGCAGGTGAATGGGGCCAATCTGCTGGGATTTCCGGCCGGGCTGGGGCCGGGTGTGGCTCCGACCTTCCAGACGTATTTTTCCAGCCTTGTTTATGGTGGAGGCCGCGGGTTGCCGGCCACGACCCGGGTCTTTCGATACGTGGGTGGCGACATTGTCCGCAATGTCAATCCGGTGTCTGTTCCGCTGACCACGGTCATTGACCCTCGCCAAGCGTACTGGATCACCCTGCCATCGACGACCGATTTCACGGCGCCGGTGGAATATGACCTGCCGGGAGGGGCCATCGACTTCGGGCGTACCCAGACCAGCCTGCCGATGGGAGTTCAGAACCGAACCACCGGTGAGCTCACCCTCACTCTGGAGCTGGAAACCTCGGAACCGGCACCATCCGGTCAGCCGGCGGTCTCCGGCAACGTGCCGTTGATGATCCGGACCTTTGATACGGCGGTGGGCCAGTACCTCGACACGCCGGTGACCGGCAAACGCACGCTCCAGCTGCCGGCCTCCAGCACGACGAATGTGCTTTTTGCGCTGGATCGCTCCCAGATGAGCGGCGGTTCCGGCGCGGAGTATGCCTCGATTCTCAAGCTGACTGATTCAGCCAACCATACATTGAGCCGGCTGCCGGTACGTGCCGCTCCCGCCTCGGCGGCCGGGCTGTGGGCCTGTCTGGTGACGGTCGGGCAGGTGGACCCGTTGGAGACGGGGGTGGCTGGGAATGCCACCAGCCGTGCCTTCACCCTGAAGTATCTGGTCCATATCGACGACACCGGAGCGATGCGGTTATTGCGCAGCTGTTTCCTCGGCCAGCTCCGAACCGCCGGCAATCCCGTCGGCATTGCCGTGGACGAGGCCGATGTGTTTGCGGTCGGAGAGTCGGAAGTTTCGCCGCGTCGATTCTTCTCCTCGCTGCTGCCGGCCGGCCAGCCGGTCATCCCTGGCGATGGGCCTTATGAAGCCGGTGGGGCGGTGAGCTGGACCATTGATCATGCGGCCAACGATCCGGTCAATCCGTTTCGGCACACGTATCATCCTGACCATCCGGCGGGGCTGGCTATCCGGCGTGCTGTCACGATGGAGTTCACGGCCGCGCCGCCGGAGACCCTGCCCAACGGAGCCAGCCTGACCGCCGCGTGGGGGACGCGTCTCCTCGGCGGCACCTATTCGGAAACACTCACCGGCCTTTCCAAGGCGGACCGCCCGCTGCGCGCCGGGGGTACCTTTCTGATGCAACGCCTTTCCGAAATTGCTTCCCTTCAACTCGACTGAACGCCTGCCATGACCAT
>JALRGF010000590.1 GCA_023253495.1 Verrucomicrobiales bacterium | reverse complement strand
CGTACAAGGGGAAAACGAACCATGCCTTTCCGCAGGATCACGGGTATGCCTTTCTCGGGTATCGGCTCGATGCCGGTCGCCGCCCGACATTCCGTTACCGTTATGAGGATCTGGAGGTGGAGGATTTTTTTGAGGACGTGGGCGGGGACGAGGAGACGGCGTGGTTCCGGCGCACGCTCACCTTTGACGCCCGTGAGGCCCCTCCGCCCTTCATGTTCCGCGCGGCGGCCGGCGGCGGAGGGATCGCCGGGTCGGATCAGGTGTTCCGGATCGGCCGGCTGGAAGTGCGGATTTCCGGCGACCACCGGGGGCTGATCCGTCCGGGCGAACGCGGCGAACTGCTCATTCCGCTGGCTCCTCCGGCGGGTCGATCCACCCTCATACTCGAATACCGATGGTGAAACCCCCTGCGTTGATCAGCCTGCTGGCGGCGGTCCTGGCCGTTGGCGGCCCGGGGCGGGCCGACGACGACCTCGGGGCGATGTGGGGCACCGCGGACGAGGAGGCCAAGTATTACCCGATCGTCGACATCCCGATTCCGCCCGGCGTCCCGTTGCGGCCGGGGGGCATGGACATTCTGCCGGACGGTCGTCTGGCCGTGGGCACGCGGCGCGGTGACATCTATTTCATCAAGGGAGCCTTCGATGCTCCGCCGGCTCCGGAGTTTGAGTTGTTCGCCACCGGGCAGGATGAAATTTTCGGTCTCTCGTGGCGCGACGGAGCCATGACCGCCACGACCTGGGGTGAGGTCCTCCGCATTGCCGATGCGGATGGCGATGGCGTGGCGGACCAATACGACACGCTGGCCGGCAACTGGGGGTATGCCGAGGGACATGAATTCGCTTTCGGTTCCAAACATGACCCTGAAGGCAACATCTGGGTGGCGCTGGGGTTGAGCGGATCATATGAATCAAACAACCTGTTCCGCGGCTGGGCGGTCAAGGTCACTCCGGACGGCCGTATGCTGCCGGTCTGCAGCGGGCTGCGCAGCCCGGGCGGGGTCGGTCCGAATGCGCAAGGGGCCATGTTTGTCGTCGAAAGCCAGGGGCCATGGAACGGCTGCTGTTCGCTCAAGCCGCTGCAGCAAGGTGGCTTTCTCGGGCATCCGGCCAGCTACAACTGGTACCCGTATGCCCCCGGCGTGCCCGCCCCCGCCGCCGAACCGCACAGTGATTCGCGTCTGGGCGTGGAAAAAAAACGCGTCCCGGAACTGGTCCCGCCGGCCGTGCGCTTCCCGTATATCAAAATGGGACGGTCGCTTTCCGGGTTCCGGGTCGACCGGACCGGCGGTCGCTTCGGGCCGTTCGAAAACCAGATTTTTATCGGTGACTATTCCCTGAGTCTGATCGTGCGCGTGTCCATGGAGCAGATCAACGGGGTGTGGCAGGGCGCCTGCTACCCGTTCCGCGAGGGGTTGTCCACCGGGGTCATGAATGTCGAGTTTTCGCCCCAGGGCCAGCTCATCGCCGGTGGCTTTACCACCAACATCCAGTGGCCGGTGCGCGGCCCGGAACCATTTGCCCTGCAACGGATCGATTGGAACGGAGTGGTCCCGTTCGAGGTCAAGGAAATCACCATCCGCAAGGACGGCTTCCAGATCCGGTTCACCCAGCCGGTCGACCCGGCCGTGGCCGCCCGTCCGGAGTCCTACCGCCTCACCACCTATACCCACGTTTACCACGCCGGCTACGGCAGCCCGGAGGTCGATCAGACCACGCCACACGTGCTCCGCGCCCTGCCCTCCGACGACGGCATGTCCGTCCGCCTCGACCTCGACCGCATCATGGAAGACCATATCCACGACTTCGATCTGGCCGCCGTGGTCTCACGCGACGGCAAGCCGCTCGTGCACTCGCGGGCCTACTACACCGTGAACGAAATCCCGAAGGAGTGACCGCGTCCACGGCGACCGGAAACGGCCCGCTGCGTCCCGGTGCGGCCCGGCGGAAGGCCATGGAAACACGTCACGCCATGGCCCTCGGTCACCGGGCGGTCATTTTCACGCACGCAGGCCGACCGAGGTGATGCCGCCGCAAAGGATGGTCCGGCTGCGGCCGCCGGCGGTGCTGGTCTTCAGCGGGCGCGATGAGCCTCCAGCGCCAAATTTCCGATTTCCCTGAGGGAAAACGCGGCCATTCTGATGATGCGGCGTACCAAGCCCATGATGATCTTGCGACCCATGGCCTGCGTTGTCCGCTCCCCGTGATCACCCTGTCCCGTCCCCACCTCCCCCAAGACTCCGTGTGAACAAAAAGGACCTCACAGAGGCGGACATCCGCACCAAGTACATCACCCCCGCCCTTGTCGGGGTGAATGCCGACAAGTGGCACATCATGTCGCAGATCCGCGAGGAGGTGTATTTCACGCGAGGCCGGGTCATGGTCCGAGGGAAGACGGTCAAAAGGGGCGAGGCGATGAAGGTGGATTACCTCCTGCTGTACAAGCCGAACCTGCCGCTGGCAGTAGTAGAGGCCAAAGACGCCACCCACTCAGTGGGTGACGGCATGCAACAAGCCTTGGCCTACGCCGAAATGCTCGATGTCCCGTTCGCCTACAGTTCCAACGGCGAGGCCTTCCTGGAACACGACCGCACCGCGACCAGCGGCACCGTCACGCGGGAAATCCCCCTCGACCAGTTTCCGTCGCCGGAGGACCTGTGGCACCGATACCGGGTGGCCAAGGGGATGACCGTCGAGCAGGAGGCCATCGCGACCCAGGACTATTACGATGACGGCTCCCAAAAGTCCCCGCGCTACTACCAGCTCATCGCCATCAACCGGACCGTCGAGGCCATCGCCCGCGGGGAAAACCGCATCCTGCTGGTGATGGCCACCGGCACGGGCAAAACGTTCACGGCGTTTCAGATCATCTGGCGGCTGTGGAAGGCGGGCGCCAAGAAGCGAATTCTGTTTCTGGCCGATCGCAACGTGCTGGTGAACCAGACGATGGTGAACGATTTCCGGCCCTTCGGTGGTGCCATGGCCAAGCTGAGCACGGCCGCCAAAACGATCGAGCGGGCCGATGGCACCCTGGAGACGATCGCCCTGGCCCTGAACAGGCAGCGCCGCATCAACAAATCCCACGAGATCTATCTGGGCCTGTATCAGGCCCTCACCGGCCCGGAGGAGCGCCAGAAGCTCTACAAGGAGTTTTCGCCTGAGTTCTTTGATCTGATCGTGGTGGATGAATGCCACCGCGGCAGCGCGGCGGAGGATTCCGCCTGGCGCGAGATTCTGGAGTATTTCCACGGCACCACCCAGATCGGCTTGGCGGCCACGCCCAAGGAAACCCGCTATGAATCAAACATCGAATGTTTCGGGGAGCCGCTGTACACCTACTGCCTCAAGCAGGGCGTCGGCGATGGCTTCCTGGCCCCGTACAAGGTGATCCGCGCACATCTCGACCTCAACGTGGAGGGCTACCGCCCGCAACCGCCGCGTGACGCGCTGGATCAGCGAGTA
>JALRGF010000584.1 GCA_023253495.1 Verrucomicrobiales bacterium | reverse complement strand
ATTCCGGCTGGGGGGAGGGGCAGCTCGAGGGCGAGTTGCGGCAGCGGGCGTGGATCACGCGGCGGCCGGCGCGCGAGGTGGTGATGTCGGTGCGTCCGGACACGTTGTGGGAGGAGTTGTTGCGGTCGATGGGTCCGCCCTACGGCCTGCTGGCAAAAATGCCGCCTGACCCCTCACTCAACTGACCCCGATGTCCGTCACTCGATCGCGGGCGGAAGCCATCCTGCGGGAGCGGGAGGAGGCATGGCTCGGGGATGCCGCGCTGGCGCTGGTGGTGCGCGAATGGATTCTCGCGCGGCGGGGGCGTCTCGAGGCCGCACTCTTCGCCGAACTGACCTCCAATCATTTTCTCAGCCGGTTCGGGGCGCCCACCGCGGTGGAAGCCGAAATCGGGCGGGCCTACCGCGAGGGCGGGCTTGAAGCGGCGCGGGCGTTGATTGACGAGCGGATGGGGCCGCATTTCGCGCGTATCCTCCATCGGCAGGACGGCCGATGAGACGATGACCTTTCCGGTGGCGTCCGGGTGCGGGTCTTCAGCGTTAGGATGGTGTCCTGATTCTGTCCGCTCCATGGCGTTCCCCCCGTCAACCATCCCGGTGATCCTGCTTGCGGAGTGCAACGTACTCCCCCACGCGTTGCTCCCGCTGAACATCTTTGAACCGCGCTACCGCGCGATGCTTGCCCGTGCGCTGGAATCCGACCGCTTCATGGCGGTGGCCACGCTGAGGCTGACGGAGAACGACGAATGGGAGGAGAGTGACGAGCAGATCGAGCCGTTTTCGTGTGTCGGCCTGCTGCGGGCGTGCGTCGGGCAGCCGGACGGCACCTCGCGGCTGATTCTGCAGGGAATGAACCGGATCCGGTTCACCGGGTGGGCTCAGCGCGAGCCATTCCGGATCGCCCGGTGCGAGCCGGTGCCCAGCGAAATCGGGGACCCGGCGGCCGCCGTCCGTCTCGCCCACCACACGCTGGCGCGCGCCCGCGCCACCCTGCCGGCGCAGTCGCCGCTGGCGACGCAGTTTGACAAACAATTCGGCCCGCTCCAGGACCCGGAAATCGTCGCGGACGTCATCGGGTACAATTTCCTGACCCGGGCGTCCGAGCGGCAGCCGCTGCTCGGCATGACGCGGGTCGAGGATCGCCTCGAATACCTGCTTTCCCGCCTGGTCACGGTTTCACCGGCCGGCGACTGACCGCGCGCTCACTCGAGCGCAAGGCAGTCGACCACCGTTTTCAGATGCAGAGTGAGCAGTCCGAGGAAGTCGTCGACGCGGCGGCTGTCGGCGAGGTCGCCGTGCATGGCCTGGTGCAGCATGGCGCCGAGCAGGGCGAGGTTCGGGTATGATTCGGTCCAGGCGGCGGCGGTGCTCATGACATCGCCGGCCGGGGCGGCCTCCATGGCGGCGAGCTCCCGTTCATTTTCCGAGAGCATGGCTTCGATGGTGGATTCGTCGATTTCGCGGCGGGCGCGGCCGGTGCGGCGGCAGACTTCGTAGGCCCAGAGGGCGAAAAAGGTGAGCTGGCCGCGTTCGTCGTTGGCGAAGACGCCTTCCTCGACGGCGCGGACGTAGCCGGCGAGGATCGGCTGGGCGCGGCGGAAGCGGTCGATCCACGCCGAAACCGCCTCCGGTGAGAGGGCTCCCAGTTCGTGCCAGACCTCATTGACCAGCTCCACCGTGATGTCGGACATACCACGCATGGTGCCGCGCGGCGGTCGGCGGTCACGGGAAATATCGGGGTGCCCCCCGCGGGCGACAAAATCCGGGCGACAGGCCGCGGGAATCGGTAGGGTGCAGGCATGCTTCAATACGGGGTGAAACTCAAATCGGGCAAGGTGCTGTGGGTCGCGGCGGATCTGGTCGAGGTGCGCGAGGGGGTGGTTTTGTTCTGTCGGCGCGAAGAGGCCGGGCCGCGGGTCCTGGCCGGTTTCGCGCTGGCGGCGATCGATCATTTCGGGCTGCCGGACGCGTTTGTGGCTCCGGAGGGTGGGGCGGTCCGCGGGTAGCGGGGGTTGGGAGCTTTC
>JALRGF010000443.1 GCA_023253495.1 Verrucomicrobiales bacterium | reverse complement strand
ATTTTCGGGCGGTCGAGTTTCCAGAGGTTGCGGCCGGTGCGGACGTCGAGGCCGGCGACGAATGATTCGCTGTCGTTTTCGCTCGGCACGACGAGCACGTTGCCGACGACGATGGGGGAAGCGGCCATGCCCAGGCTGTTGGAGGCGTTGGCGTAGTCGACGGTCAGGCCGCGGAGCCAGAGCAGGTTGCCGTCGAGGTCAAAGGCGAAGAGGTCATTGGATGAGAACAGGGCGAAGACGCGCTGGCCGTCGCTGGCCATGGTGGGGGCGGCGACGGCGGTTTTGTCGTGGCACATGGTGCGGCCGGTCGCCTGGAGCACGCGTTCCCATTGTTTTTCGCCGGTGGTGGCGGAGAAGCAGAGGACGTGGAGGCGCCGCTGCTGCGGGCCGCTCGAGGCGCTGAGGAAGAGGCGGTCGCCGACGATGATCGGGCTGGCGATGCCGCGGCCGGGCAGGGCGGATTTCCATTTGATGGCGGCCTGCGGTCCCGGGCCGGCGGGGGCGGTGCCGTCGAGGCCGCGGAACTGGAGCCAGTCGGCGCGGGCGGGGGCGAGCAGGCCGGCGGCGAAGGTGGCGGCGAGCAGGAAAAGCGGACGGATCATGGGGCGGTGGCGTCGGGTGGTGGCGGGCGCGGGGGGCGTGAGGGGCTCAGCAACGTCTCGGCAACGGCTCAGCGGGCGGCGGCGGTCAGGGCGGTGCCGGTGCGGTCGCAGAGGCGGAGCTGGAACCGCCAGTCGACCGTCCAGGTTTCGGTTTGTTCGTTCTGGGCGAGTTTGACGAGCAGGGTGTTGGTTCCTTTTTCGAGGCGGATCGGGAGCGTGTACTGGTCGAGGCGGGAGCCGCGGTGGTATTCGTCGCGTCCGAAGAGGAATTTTCCGTTGAGCCAGACTTTCCAGGCGTTGCCGGTGCCCAGGCGCAGTTCGGCGTCGCGGGCTTCCGGTGCCTCGAAGGTGGTGGTGGCGTAGCCGACGACTTCTTTGATCAGGCCGAAAGGTTTGTTGAAATCGACGTGACCGAACGGGTCGGTGGATCGGAACGCCTGCCAGGCGGCCTGGGTGCCATCGGGGAGCGGGTAGCGGGCGGCGAGGTCGATTTTTTCTTCCGGAGGATACACGGTGTCGAAGCCGCCGCGCCGGGCGTTGGAGAACGGGGCGATGAGATGCCAGTCAAGGAGCAGGCCGAGCTGGGCGGGCACGTCCGGCGCGCGCCCGAGTTCCTTGAGTTGTTCGACGGCTTGAGTGATCTGGTCGTCGTCGCGAGCGGCGCGGAAGGCATTTTCGGCGGTGGTGGCGGCCTCGTCTTTGCGGCCGTCCTGCGCGAGCTGAGCCGCTTGGTCGAGCAGGCGGGTGACGCCGGGCCGGCGCAATTCGGCGGCCGGGTCCTCGAGAAATGTCATGATGAGGGCGTCGGCGCGGGCGGCATCGGCGGAACGGATGAGGTCCCAGGCGAGCGAGCGGGTGGCGGGAGCGTGTTTCGGGTCGCGCAGGAGGGTATCGAGGGCGTCGAGCGGCAGCGGCTGGCCGGCGGCCCGTGCGCGGTCGGCGATCGCGCCGGCGGCGGCGCGCAGCCAGTTCTGGGCCAGCGGCTTGGCGCCGTCGAGGGCGTTGAGGACGACGGGCAGGGTGGTGGCCGGGCCGGTGCTCAGTTCCTTCCAGGCGGCGGCGGCGGCTTCATTGCCTTCTCCTTCCGGGCCGACGGAGCGCAGGGTGGCGAGCAGCGGGGCGGGGTCGGGCGACTGCGCGTGTGCGGGCGGGGTGGTTCCGCTGCAGGCGATCGCCAGGGCAGGTGCGACGATCCGTGGAAGAAGCCATTTCATGTGATGGATCATCCCATGACGCCGGTCTTGTGCAAGGGCGGATGAGGGTGCTGATTTGTGCCAGCAGAGGAAGTGCAGATGCCGGAATCGCGGCCCGGTATGCGGAACCGCTGGCTGCCGCTGCCCACTCGACAGGCAGTTCTTCTTTGGCGCAGGGGCGGTGGCGTCGAGCCGCAGGGGTCTATTGCGGCCCGTCGGTCCGGGTGCATGGATCAGGCTCCCCCGGTGCCATCGGTGTCAGGTGATTCGGACCGGGGACTGGGAATGTCACCGGGGCCGCCTTCTTGAATGCGCTCGATGCGCAGCGAGGTTTTGAGTCTGCCTGGGATCCATTCCTGACCGAAGTAGACACCGGCTACGGGAGCGATGTCGACGGGTGACACGCCGACGGCTGCCGTGAGGTAGTGATGATCGGTCAGGACGCCGTTGGAAGGATCGAGGGCCAGCCATCCGGCCCCGGGCAGGTATACTTCCGTCCACGCATGCAGGGCGCTCTCGGCTTTGCGGTCGGCCGGATGGCTGGTACTTTCCCACAGGTATCCGCTGGCCAGGCGGGCCGCGAGACCGCGTGCGCGCACGGCGGCGGCGAGGAGCACGGCGGTGTCACGGCAGGCCCCTCGTCCGCGTTGCAGGGTTTCCTCCGGCGTGAAGGCCTCGCCCTCCTCGCGGCGTTCGTAGGCAATGTTTTTGTGGATCCAGTGGTTCATTGCCAGCAGCGCCTCAACGGTCGGCAGGCCGTCCGACGGGATCAAGGCGTGGGGCAAAACTGCAGCTGATCCGTCGAAATAAGCGGCCAGCAGACGGCGTTCGCGGTCGTCGTACTGTACCGGCAAGGACAGAGCCCGCGCCTCGAGGAGGAAACCGAAAGGGTTGCGCTCCTTGATTTCCAGACCGGCCTTCAAGGTGAGCACCAACGTGTCCAGTTCCCGCGGGTAAAAACAACGCGCCACCTGATTGTCAAAAAGATCACGCCGCCAGTGCACATCGGCTGAATTGTCCGTTTCGAAGCGGAAGGATTCGACCCGTGCGTGCAGCATGTCGCGCGGGAACAGACGGATCACCTGAGGGGACAGACTGACGGGTTTTTCGTAGCGATATTCCGCGTGATAAGTGATCGAGAGCCTCATGGTGGGCTGTTCCGGTGTTTCGGGTGGACTGGGGCCGGAGCCCGGAGCTGGCGGCTTCACGGCACGACCCGCACGCGGTACTGGGCGGCGGGCGGCGGGGGAGCGGTGTCGATCCAGAGAGAGGACTCGGAGGTGGTGGGCACGCGGGTTTCCAGCGGGGACCATTGGATGAGGTCGAGGCTGCGTTCGAAGGTATGGCGGTGGCCGCGGCGGGAGAAGGCGCGCACTTCGATGGCGCCGGCCGGGCGGCGGAGCACGGACGGTTCGAGGGCGGGCGCGGGCGGTGGCGGGACGACGGACACCTGGATGAAAGCGGTGACGGCGGGGCGATCCGGGGAGCGGATTTCCAGCGGGAGCTGGTCGTTGCCGAGGTGGCCGGGTGGCGGCGTGTAGGAGAAAATGCCGTTGGCGAGAGCCCATGATCCACCGGCGGCGCTCTGCGGTGCGGCGGGCACCAGTTCCAGCGGGGTGCCTGGGGGAGCTTCGATCAGGGAGAGCAGGCGTTCGGTGGAGAGCTGAGTGGGATCATCCGGCCAGGCATCGAGGTCGAGACCGAGGAAGACCGGGGGGGCGTCCGGCGGGACGACCGAGCGCACGCTGGGGGATCGGGACTGCGGGTCGGCGGCGAAGAGGGCGAAGAGGCGGTCGCCATGGCGGCCGATCCAGAGCGGCAGCCCGGAAGGTTCGCCGGGGGCGAGGTCGAGGGCCAGGCGGGTGCCGGCCGGGGTGCCGTCGCTGACCCACAATTCCCGGCCGTGGCGGTAGGTGGTGGCGGCGAAGTAGACGTTCGGGCCGATGCCGGCGAGCAGTTCCACATTGCGGATCGGGTCCCAGGCGGGCGCTTCGGGGACGAGCCGGAGGGTGCCGGCGGCGGTGCCGTCGGAGCGCCAGAGCTGGTTGCCGAGGAGCGGATCCCGGAGGTGGAAAAAGACGTGAGGCCCGGCCGCGGTCAGACGCCATCCGGGTTCCGGGATCCGGGTGGCGGGCAGGCTGGTGAGCTGACGGGTGCCGGCCGCGGTGCCATCGGAGCGCCAGAGTGCCTGGGCGTCGGGGGCGGGGGCGTGGATAAAATAGAACGTATCGCCGACGGCGGCGGCGTCGCCCGGATTGGGGGGTCGGGCGTCGGAGAGCCGCCGGGTGCCGTCGCGGGTGCCGTCGGTGGCGTAGAGCCCGTAGTCGCGGGTGGTTCCGTGTTGTTCGAAGAAGAGCAGGGGACCGGCGGTGCCGAAGAGGCGGGGCCAGACGGTACCGGTGCCGGTGTAGAGGTCGGCGAGCAGGCGGGTGCCGTCGGCGGTGCCGTCAGTCGACCACACTTCGGTGCCGTGGGTGGGGTCCTGGGCGGTGAAGAAAATCCGGTCGCCGAGGCGGGTGAAGAATTCCGGCCGGCTTTCCGGCCCATCGGGTGCGGATGGCAGGATCCGGGTGGTGCCATCGGGGGTGCCGTCGGTGGCCCAGAGTTTCCGGGAGGCGGCGAAGACGAGCCGGTTTCCGAGCGGGGTCAGGCTGGAGGGAAAGCTCCCCTGGGTGCCCGGGGTGAGGTCGCGGAAGAGGGAGGTTCCGGCGGCGGTGCCGTCGGTGCGCCAGAGTTCCGTGCCGTGGGTGGTGGTGGTCCCCTGGAAGTAAACCTGCCCGCCGGGCCCTTCGCTCATGATGGCCGGCTCGGATCCGCCGAAGCCGCTTTTGGTGCCGGTTAGGAGGTCCTTGATCAGGGAGGAGGTGGCGGGGGTGCCGAGGGTGCGCCAGGCTTCGAAGCCGGCCTCGGACGAGAACCCGCGGAAAAAGAACCCGAGGGCGGTGGAAAGCGGCAGCGTGGGCGGGGTGTCCCATCCTTCCGGGCAGAGGTCGGCGACCGGTTGGAGCGTGCGGGCCTCGATATTCCATTTCCAGATTTCGCCGCCGGCGGTGCGCGGGGCGAGCGGCGAGCCGGTGAGATACAGGTCGCCGTCAACCGCGAGAATCGGGGCGATGGCGGCTGTCCAGGTGGCGGGGACCGGGGCATAGGCCTGGCGGGTGCCGGCCGCGGTGCCGTCGGTGCGCCAGAGCCCGAGGGAGGTGCCGGAGCCGCTGCCGGCGATGATCCACGCGGCGCCATCGGCCATGGTGGGCGGGCCGTTGCCGTCGCCCGGTCCGATCCATTGCGGCCGCAGCGATGACGCCAGGATGGCGGTGGTGCCGGCGGAGGTGCCATTGCTGGAGAAGAGCCGGGGCTGGTTGGTGTCGCCGGTCTGGAAGGCGGTGAAGAGGACGCGGCCGTTGACCGCCTGAAGGTTGCCCGGCTCGCTGCCGTCGCGTCCCGTCCAGATGTCGCGGACGAGGCGGGTGCCGGCGGCGGTGCCGTCGGAGCGCCATAATTCGCGGCCGTGGGTATTGGTCTGGGCGGTGAAATAAAGCACATCGCCCACGGCAACCAAGGTTGACGGGGTTTTCGGGGTGTTGTCTTCCGGGGAATCGACGACCACGCGGGTCCCCTCCGGGGTGCCGTCGCTGCGCCAGAGCACGCGACCGAGAGTGCCGGCCGAGGCCTCGAAGAAGACGGTGTCGCCCACGCCGCAGAGTTCGCGGGGCAGGCCGCTGGAGAAGCCTGGGACGAGGTCGGCGGCGAGGCGGGTGCCGGCGGCGGTGCCATCGGTCACCCAGAGTTCCACGCCGTGATCGGAGTCGCCGGCGGCGAAATAGATCCGTTGGCCGACGACGGCGAAGCTCCCGGGGTTGCTGCTGTCGGGGCCCGGCCGCAGGTCTTTCACCCTGCGGGTGCCTTCGGGGGTGCCGTCGCTGCGCCAGAGTTCATGGCCGTGATCGGGGTCCTCGGCGCTGAAATAGGCGATGCCGTCGAGCACGATCTGGCTGCGCTCACTGCCGCCGCTTTCGGTGGTCCATTGGAGGAGGCGACTGGTGCCGGCCGGGGTGCCGTCGGTCCGCCAGAGGGCGTCGCGCAGCAGGATCACCCAGCCTTCCCGGACCGGGAGGTGCGCGTAGGTCCCCTGGCTGCTGATCTGGCTGAAGGGCAGGTTGAAATCCCAGACGATATTCACTTCCCGGGTCGTCAGGTTCAGCCGCCGCAGGGCGTTGCCGTGGGCCGGGTCCGAGGCCCAGAAAAGGATTTCCTCGCCACGGCGGATCATCTGGCGCGGCCCGCTGCCACCGGCACCGGCTGGCTCCATGCCATGGACCAGCGCGCTGGTATAAGACGAGGCCCGGGCCGAGGGCGCGGTGAGGAGGGCAATGGACGCGAGGGACGCGAGGGACGCGAGGGACGCGAGGAGCGGTGCCCGGCCTTGGGGGCAGGTCCGGAGAGAAGGCAATGGCATGAGGTGGTGTGATCGGGGGATGTGAGCCGCGATTGATTTACTCGGTCCCGGGGGAGCGTGGG
>JALRGF010000409.1 GCA_023253495.1 Verrucomicrobiales bacterium | reverse complement strand
CTGCGCGCCCACACCGCGCGCCACCTCAACGGCCATTCCCTCATGCCCGCGCTCGCCACCGGCCTCACCGACCAACAACTCGCCGACCTGGTCGCGTATGTGCGCAGCCTCGAATGACCAGGTCCCGCATCTCCATACGCCCGCCCTTCCAGAAGGACGGATCATGTGGAGTGCGGCCGCAGGAGGCCGCTTTTCGGCGGGCGCCGTCGCGACGGCGCGGGGCGGGGGTGTGAGAAAGCGGTGTCTCGAACCATCGGGACGCGACCCGAGCGCACAAAAGCGGTGACGCGTCACGAGCGACTCGACCCACGCTGCTCTCCACGCGGCGCCCGGGTCCGGCGGATTGCGCCTTGCGTTTCCCGGGGGTGAGGGCTTGATCTTTTTGACCGGGGCGGAGGCGCTCCCGGTGCCCAGTTCACCACCATGTCCGCGCTGCTTTTCCGACGAGTGCTTGTCGCCACCGAATCCTCCCCGCCGACCGAGGCGGACGTATTGATTGAGGACGGCGTGATCCGGGGCGTCGAAGCCCGTGGTTTTGCCGCCGGCGAGGTGCCGGCCGGGGCGCGGGTCATTGATGGCGGCGGCCGCCGGATTCTGTCGCCCGCCTTTTTTGACCCGCATGTCCATCTGCGCGAGCCGGGAAAAATTGCCGCGGAAACGATCCAGTCGGGCACCGAAGCCGCCATCAACGGCGGGATCACCGGAGTGGTCGCCATGCCGAATACCACTCCGGCGACCGACAGCGGCCCGATGGTCAAAAACGTGCGCGACATTGCCGAGCGCACCGCCCGCATCCCGGTGTACGTCTGCGGCGCCATCACCAAGGGCCGCCAGGGCGAGGAACTGGCCGCCATCGCCGCCATGAAATCCGCCGGTGCCGTGATGATTTCCGACGACGGCGATCCGGTCGATAACCCGCAGGTCCTGCGCCGCGCCATGGAATATGCGCGCGACTTCGACGTCATGCTGGCCAGCCACTGCGAGACCAGGGCGCTTTCGGGACCCGGCGCCATCAACGAAGGCCGCCACGCCTACAAGCTCGGCCTCTTCGGCACCCCTGCGCTCAGCGAGGAATTGTGCCTGGCCCGCGACTGCCGGCTGGCCCAGTTCACCGGGGCGCGCCTGCACATCCAGCATGTCACCACCGTGCGCGGCATGCGCACCATCGAACGCTACCGCAATGAAGGCGTGCGCGTCTCCGGCGAGGTGGCTCCGCACCACCTGTTCTTCATCGACGAGGACATCGGCGATTACGACACCCACTACAAAATGAACCCGCCGCTGCGCACCCCGGAAGACCGCGCCGGTCTTCTCGAAGGCCTCAAGGCCGGGCTCTTCGACTGCATTGCCACCGACCACGCGCCCCACACCGACTTCGAGAAAAAGCGCGAGTTCGTCGCCGCCCCCAACGGCATTACCGGCCTCGAAACCGCCGTGGTTTCGCTCTTCCATCATTTTGTCCGCCCCGGTCATTTCGGGTGGGACCTGCTCGTCAAGCGTTACTCGGCCGAACCGCGACGCCTCGTCGGCCTGCCGGTCCCCGTCATCGCCGCCGGTCAGCGCGCGGAACTCGTGCTTTTCGACCCGGACGTGACCACCACCTTCTCCCGCGCGTTCATGAAATCAAAAAGCCAGAACACGCCGTTCCTCAACCAAACGCTCCACGGTGCCATCTCCATGGTCGTGCTCGGCGATTCCGTACTCAAGGAACCGCCGGCCACACCCGCCGGCTGAGCGGGGCGGCTGCGGCCTCCGCCAATGCCCATTTCCGCCCCCGGAAATTCCGCCACCCGTCACGAGCGCTTTCTTGTTGCCGCCCATGCCGCCCGCCCCGTGCCCGTTCCTGCCCGTTCCCGACCGGCCGCTGTCCGCCGCTTCGATCAACCAGGCCGGCCGCGACCGCGGTCCGGAGTTTTATTTCCTCGCCCTCGAATGCGCTCAGGCGCTCTGGCTCGCCCGGCTCCCGGCCCAGGCGCTCCTGCTCATCAACCGCGCACTTTCCGCCGACCTGGGTGGCCACGAACCGGTGCTGCAGAACTGGCCGCTCCCGTATGCCGCCGCCGCCTGGATCCTGCGCCACCACCATCCGGACGACTTCATCGGCAACCCGCGCCGCCACTACCAACACCTCGCCACCCGTATGGTGGAACCCCGCCGGGAACTGCGCACATGGCGCGCCTGGGCCTGCTGGGCGCTCGCCTGTGCCATCGACCCCACTCTGCCCGCCGACAGCAAACAGCTCGACGAGGAAGGCGTCATCGAACCCTCCTGGCACGATATCGCGGCGCATCTCGGGCGACTCGGCCTGCCCGGGGAAACCGCCTGCTGGCAGGAGGCGCTGCCGCTGTCGCAATCCGTGGCCGGTGGGCGGACCGGTTGAGGTGCCGGCATGGTGCCGTCGGAGCGGCCGGTGCTTGGTCCGGTTACCGGGCCGGTGGCGGGGTGGCCGCCGGGGGATTTTCCTTCTGGGCGGCTTCGAGGGCGGCCCAGTGGGCGAGCCGGCGTTCCTTTTCCTCCGGAGTCTCGAAAAGGATCTCCATGAATTTCCCGTGTTCGTTGCGGTAATGACCGACGAGCTTCCCGTCGCGGTCATAGATCTTCTCCTCGCCGTGGAAACGCTCTTCGCTGTCGAAGCCGGATTCCACCTGCAGCACTCCGTTGTCGTGCCAGCGGAAATACGGACCTTCGGCCTTGTCGTGGGCGTTGAGGATGACCTCGATTTTTTTCTGACCGTTGCTGTGGTAGTTGGTGCAGGTTTTGGGCACCCCATGCTCATATCTGCGGTCTTCGAGGAGCTTGCCTTTCGGGGTCCATCGGGTCACGGAGCCGTGTTTCCGGCCGTCGACGTACGGGATCCGGCGCATGGCGGCACCCGGGGTGATGTCGGGGTGAAGCTCGACGGCTTCGCCGGTGAACGGGGTGGTGTCGCCCGGGCGGTAGGCGAGGCCGTCGGCGCGCACCTCGACGGGGACGGCCACGGCGGGCGGCGTGACGGGGCGGGATTTCCGGGGTTTCGGACTGGAGGCGTCCGCGGAACGCGGGCCGGAGTCGCACTGGACCAGCCACGGGGAGAGGCTGAGCAGCAGGGCGGCGGATGCGAGAGATGGCAAGCGGCGGGTCATCTGCTCCGGTGAACCGGCCGGCGCGGGGTGTCAACCCGGGTCAGGGGTGGTGGTCGCTCCGGACGAGGACGGCCAGCACGCCGAGGACCACGAGCGATTTGGCGGCGGCGGCGGCGCCCGGCGGGGCGCCGGCCGCAGCCAGCAGTACGGTGAGAGCGACCATGACCACGGCACCGGCCAGCACCCGCGCGGGGCCGGCGCGACCGCCGGGCCGGTGAGCGCCGGCGAGTACGGCCGCCCCCAGGACATCGACCAGCCACCAGGCCGGCACCGGGCTGCCGCCGGCGAGGGGGAGACGCGCGGCCTGGACCGCGAGAAAGACGGCGGCCAGGCCGGCGGTCAGCCCGCTCAGGGCGTAGGTGCCGACCGTTACCGCGGCTACCGGCACGCCGGCGGCCCGGGCGGCCTCGCGATGGCAGCCGACGGCGCGCAGCCAGGGACCGGCCACGAGGTGTTTCATGGCCTGATGGAGGGCCAGTCCGGCGACCACAGCCAGACCGACCCACGCGGCCAGCGGGTCGGCCAGAGCGGTCATCGCGCGGTGGACCGGCGACCAGACCCCGGCGGCCGCGGGTCCGGAAGAAAGGCCGTCGAGCATGCCGAGGGCACCCAGACTGATCGCCCATGCGGGCAGAGGGCTTCGCGCCACCCCCATGCCCTGAAGCATCCCGAGGGCCAGGCCGGCGGCCGGCATGGCGATGGCAGCCGCGGCCACCGAACCCGCGGTGGCCGCGAAGACCCAGGAGCCGGCGAGCAGGGCGGCGGCGGTTGCCGCCGGGGCGGTCAGGTCAATGCCGCCACCGGTCATGACTACGGCCTGTCCCGCGGCCACGAGGAACAACGGGATGAGCGCGAGCAGTATCTGGCTGACGAAATCCGCGAGCATGGGGAGCCGGTCAACGCTGATACGACTGCGCGAAATCGGCGGCCGAGGCCGGCTTTTTCGCGACCTGTTTTTTCTGAAACGTGCTGGTCTCCGCCTTATCCGTGAGCAGGCGTTCGTACAGTTCGGCATCAAACGGCAGGTCCACGGTGCGGCCGAGCCATGTGCTCAGCAGCGCGGCATTGGCCAGTTCCACGCTGCGCAGGCCGTCGGCGGCCGGGCAGAGGAGCGGTTCGCCGTGCCGGATGGCGTCGGTGAAATTCCGCAGGACCGCCACGTGCCCCGGACCCCGTCCTTCGATCGGAATTGTCACGGTTTCCACGTCCGGCTGGGCGAAAGCGGCCTCGGCTGCCTCG
This sequence comes from Verrucomicrobiales bacterium, assembly GCA_023253495.1. GTDB lineage: Bacteria > Verrucomicrobiota > Verrucomicrobiia > Verrucomicrobiales > V1-33 > CAJBME01. The sequence goes on along the minus strand of JALRGF010000409.1, from coordinate 23,796 downwards.
CTGAAGGCCCGCACCGGTCCGGAGGTTTTCTGCCAGGTGATGCGGCCGGCTTCGACGGTGAGGTGACCGCGGTCGCAGGCGACCTCCAGGCGGTTGCGCCCGGGCGCCTCGCCGGTGCTGGCGATGAGGGTGGCGTGGGTGCCATCCGGCCAGCGGCAGTAAACGGTCACGTCATCCTCGACCTCAATCTGATGGTACCGGCCGAACTGGCAAAATCCCGTGACCTGGGACGGCTGGCCGAACAACCATTGAAAGACGTCCAGGTTGTGCGGCAGCTGGTTGAGCAGCACACCCCCGCCTTCCCCGCGCCAGGTCGCACGCCAGCCGCCGGAAGCATAATAATATTCAGTGCGGAACCAGTTGGTGGTGTCCCACAGGATCCGGCGCACCGGGCCGGTCTCCCCGCTGTCGAGCAGCGCTTTCAACGTGGTGTAATGAGGGTCGGTGCGGACCTGGAACATCGCGGCAAACACCCGGGTCGGGTCGGTGTGGGCGGCCAGCAGCCGGCGGCAGTCCGCCACGTGCACCCCGAGCGGCTTTTCCATCAGCAGGTGGAGGCCGGCGCGCAGGGCGGCCACCCCGATCGGCGTGTGCGTCGGATGCGGCGTGCAGCAGAGCACCGCATCGATGGATCCGGAAGCCAGCATGGCTTCGACCTCGGTGAAGCGCGCTTCCTCCGGTGATTCCGGGATGGCGGCGAGGGCGTCGGGCCGGCCGCAAAGTGCGGTGACGCGCAGTCCGGGAACCTGGCCATCGACGATATACTGCCGGTGGGTACGGCCCATGTTGCCCAGGCCGACGATGCCGAGTCTGACTTCGTTCATGGCCGTCAGAGTGGCGGCGGAGGGGGGCCGCTGTCAATGGGGGCAGGCCGGGGTGAAAGCAAGCGGCCGGTCCCGGCGTTGGGGGGTGGCACGACTCAGTGGTTCCGCTTCTGCCGCCGGGCCGGGGTGATGACCTCGGCTGCCGGATGGCGCGTTCGCGGACCACGCGCCTCGCGCCGGACAACTTTTTTTGCCCTCTGCCGCATGCCCGTGATGCTTTCCATGTTTCCCCGGGCCCGCGCTGAGGCGGCGGCCGCAGTCCGGGCACACGCCGGGCGGGTGCTGCGCCGGCTGCGGCGGGCCGCGGTGATGGCGGCCGTCGGTTGGGTGGTTATCGGCTGGTGGGCCGGAGCCGCGACGGCGGTCGAACTGCGGGTGGTGACGTGGAATGTGGGAAACGGGGTCGGTGCTCCCGGCAGTGCGGCCTTTGCCGCGGTCCAGGAGACCCTCGATCGGCTGCAGCCCGATGTGATCGCGTTTCAGGAAGTGGATGCCCAGAACCCGGGGCCGGCGCAGGCGGCGCATTTTGCCGACCTGCGGGCGCTGCTCGGGGCCCTTGGATTTTCCGTTACCCGCACGCATCTGGCCACGGCGGGCGACGCATTTGCCGGGCAGCCGATGGTCGCCGGTGATTTCGGCAACAGCAGCCAGTGTGTGGCGGTGGCGAGCCGCCACCCGATCACCCGGACCGTGCAGATCGGTCGCGGGGTGGCCGGACGGCGCGAACAGACGCGATTTCCGCTTTTTGTGACGCTTGACGTTCCGGGCACCCCACGCGGCCTGGCAGTGGTGGCGGTTCATTTCAAACAGGGGGACACCCAGGTCGATGAATTCCGCCGCGGGGTGGAGGCGCTGCGGGTGCGCCAGTTTCTGGAAGCCGAGGGGCTTACCGGAGCGGACCGGCCGGTGCTGGTCGTCGGCGACATGAACGACGAGATGAACGAGCCGCAGACCGGCCAGTTTACCACCGCCGGGATGACCGGGGGGCATGTGTTCAGCGACGGGAGCGCCCTGCCGGCATCCTACCGGCTTGGTTCCGACGTGCCGGATCCGCTGCGTTATGCCTTTTTTCCGGCGAGCGGATTCGCGGCGGAGGGGCTCATTCCGGTGCCGGCCACGCAGACCGATGGCGTGAGCGAGCGGACATATACTTATGCGGGCGATGCGCGGCTCGACTACATCCTGGCGGGCGCGGCGATCCGGCAGGCGGGCACCATTCGCGCCGAAGTCTATCACAGCGGCCGCGAGCCGGTCGGCGACGGCCTGCCCAAGGCGCCGGGTATTCCGGATCCGCGGCTCAGCCTGGTGGCCAGCGACCATCTTCCGGTCCTCGCCGATCTGGTGCTGGAACCGATGCCCACCCTCACCCTCACCCTGCCGGCCACCGCCACCGCCGTGGCCTTCGAGGCTTCCGGCGATCCGCTTACCGGGGTGGTGTCACTTCCCGCGCCGGCGGCCGCCCCGGTCACTGTCACCATCGCCCCGTTCCGCGAGGCGCCGGTCCATCCGCCGCCCCCGGTGGTCATTCCAGCCGGGGAAACGGCAGCCGCTTTCTCCCTCGAGCTGGCCGGCTCGCCTTTTGTTCATGACCGGCGCCTCACCCTGGTCGCCACCGCACCGGGCTACCGCGCTGGCCTCGGCACGCTGGCGACCCGGGGTACCGGAGTGGCCGGCCCCCTGATCGTCAGCCAATACACCGAAGCGCCCGCCGGAAGTTCGCCCAAGGCACTGGAAATCATGAATGTGAGCGCGCGCGAGATCGATTTCGCAGCCGAACCGCTCGAGATCCTTTCGTACCCCAGCGGGGCGGGGCTCGGTACCTCCGAGGTGCGGGCGGAATCCGGGCGCCTGCCGGCCGGGGCGGTCGTGGTGGTCGGCGACAGCGCGACTGCCCGCCATCTGATCGCGGAGCGCCTGCTGGCCGCCACCGCCACCGAGGTGACGACGGCGGCCACCCACACTGTCTTCACGGACACCGGAGCGCCGGACGGCCGCGCCGTTTTTATCAAACGCGGGTTTCTCTTCAATGGCGACGACGCGCTCGAAGTACGGCTCAACAGCCGTCGCTGCGACGTCTTCGGGTCGATCGGGCGCGACCCCGGCACGGCGTGGGCCGCCGGCGGGGTCTCCACCGCCAACCAGAACCTGACCCGCCGGCAGTCCGCCACCGCCCCGTCCCCGGGATGGACCGACCCACGCCTCTTTTTTGAAATCGCGGGTACCACCCCGTCCACCGCCCTCACCGGCTTCGGGCAGGCGCCGGAGCTTGATGATCCGTATGCCGAATGGGCGGCGGCCCGCGGGCTGACGGGGGCCGCGGCGGCCCTGGAAGCGGATCCGGATGGCGACGGCCTGCCCAATGGGGTGGCCTTCGTTTTCGGCGAAGACGGCGGACCGGTACTGCAGACGGTGGTGGCCGGCGCCGGGTCGCGGCACTGGCAGCTCGGCCCCCGGGTGCGGACGCGGCTGGGCACGGTCCGCTGGGGGCTGGCCACGGCGGATGCCGCGGGCCGCTGGCGCGCCCGGTGGGAGCAGGCTGCGGCCCCCGTCCTGCCGGGAGCTGATTTCCGTCCGCTCACTCTCACCCTGTCGGCCGGCGATGCGGCTGCGGGTTTCGCGCGGGTTTTTGTCACCCGGCCATAAGGTTGGAAATGTTTTGACTCTCGGCCGGCCCGCCCCCATCCCGTGGGATGCTCAACTACATCTGGCTGGGGATGATTGTGCTGGGGGTGACCGCGGGGGCCCTCAACGGCCGCTCCCCGGAAGTCTCCCAGGCATTTCTCGACTGGTCCGAAAAAGCGGTGATGAGCGTCGCCCTGCCGCTGGCCGGCATGTTCACCCTGATGCTCGGCGTGATGCGCCTGGTGGAAAAGTCCGGCCTGATCACGCTCATCGCGCGCCTCTTCAGTCCGGTGCTGCGCCGCCTGTTTCCCGGCGTGCCGGCCGACCACCCCGCCATGGGAGCCATGATGATGAACATCGCGGCCAATTTCATCGGCGCGGGCAATGCCGCCACCCCCTTCGGCCTGCGCGCCATGACCCAGCTGGAAAAACTCAACCCGCACCCGGGCACGGCCACCAACGCCATGTGCACATTCCTCGTGCTCAACACCAGCGCTGTCACCCTGATCTCCACCACCGGCCTGGTGCTCCTGCGGAAAGGCGGCGCGGCCAACCCGACCGCTGTCATCGGCCCCTCGATCGTGGCCACCGTCTGCGGATTGATCGCCGGCCTCGGCGCCCTCTGGGTCTGCCAGCGGCTGCCCGTTTTTGCGGTGAAGCCGGGGACCGAGGCGGCCGGAGGCAGTCCGGGAACGACGCCGGAGCCCGCGGAGTCGCCGCCGGCCGAGCCGGTCCGCTTGCGCTCGTGGCAGTGGGGTGTGCTCCTGGCATTCCTGGGCGCCCTGGTCGCGGGTTTCGTGATGGCGGTGGGGCGCAGCGGATTTGCCGCCGCCTCGGCCGCGGGCGACTGGGGTGGGGCCGCGGCTGCCCTGATGACGGCGGCTTCCGGTCTGGTGCTGCCGGGGTTTCTGGCCTTCTTCATTCTGTATGCGGCGCTGGCCGGTCTGCGCGTCTTCGAGGAATTCGTCGAGGGCGCCAAGGACGGCATCCAGACGGTCCTGCGCATCATCCCGTATCTCGTCGGCATGATCGTCGGCGTGGGCGTGCTGCGCGCGTCCGGCCTGATCGACGCCCTGGCCCGTCTGCTGCGCGAGGGACTGCATATTTCCGGCGCCTTTCCCGACCTGCTGCCGATGATGCTGATGCGGCCGTTGAGCGGCAGCGGGTCACAGGCGGTGCTGGCCAACCTCATCGACACTTTCGGCGCGAACAGTTATGAGGCACTGAGCGCGGCCACCATGTACGGCAGCACCGAGACCACGTTCTATGTGCTCGCGGTTTATTTCGGGGCGGTTGGCATCCGGCGGGTGCGTCACGCCCTGGCCGCCGGCCTGATCGCGGATGCCGTCGCCATGGGCACGGCCCTGTTCCTGTGCCAGTGGCTGGTCCGTTGACTCACAGACCCGGCATGGTCACACCGGGCGGAATGACGACCACCCTGGCCAGACTGAAACTCGGACCGGTTTTGCGCGGGCGCCCCGGCAGGCTGAGCACCTCGACCCGCAGCCAGGCCGGTGCGGTGGTCGCCGTGAACTCCCCGAGATTCGCCAGCACCGCCTCGCCCGAGGCCCCGGTCGGCTGGACCTCGAGCGTGCGCGCCGGCTGTCCGTCGATGGTCAGCCGCACGGTTGCGCCGGCGCCGACATCGCAGGCGACATTCCAGAGCAGGCGGTAGCGGCCGGGCGGCAGGGCGGGCAGCGACCATTCGGCGGCTGAGTCCTTGCCGGCGAATTGCACCGGGCTGTTGTCGTCGCGGCTGCTGGCTCCGCCGGTCGTGCGGGCGCGACCGCCGGGCAGTTCGAGCGGACCGGTCGGACGGCGGGCCGCGGCGGTTCGCTCAGGCGGGCCGGGTGTGGATGGTCGGCCGAGGCGCGCCTGCACGATGGCGACTTCTTCGGCCACGGCGGCGGCTGCGGGGGCACGGCGTTTTTCCAGCGTTTCGAGTAGGGCGCTCAATCGCTGGGCGTAAGCGGCCAGCAGGGGTTCTTCGATGCTGGCGCGTTGGGTTTCGTATTCGCGGATGACGCGCGCCAGGGTGTCCTCCGGCGCGGGGGACGGGCCGGCGGGTTCGGAAGCCGCGGCCCCGGACAGGGCAATCCCCGCCCCTGCCACGCGGGCCAATACCACGCGGGCCAAGGTGGTTCCGAAACGGCGATGGCCGGGGGGCACGGTCATGGGGGCGGCGCATCCTCCGGGTCATCGGCCATGGCCGGCATCGGGTCCGCCGCCGGATCCTCGGCAGCGGTGGCCGCCACCGCGGGAAAAAGCCGCTGACGCGAGCGGATCACGGCCGCCGCTCCGGTCGTATCCCCGGCCCGCATCAGGTCCTGCTCAAGCTGGAGAAATTCCCCGTGGAAGCGGGCGCGCAGCGAGGCGGCCGCCTCCTGCATGTCGCGGCGGTACTCGGCCTGCAGCGCCGGCAGCGCCTGACGGCCGCCGGCAGGCTCGGAACTGCCGTCCTCGCCCTCATCCGTGTCCGGACGGCCGATGACCTTCACGAGCTCGATCTGCTTGAGCCGAAGCAGCCCGCCCTGCGGCGCCTTGACGGCTTCCAGTTTCACGGTGGCACTGGCATTCCTGAATTCATGGCGGCCGAGGCTTTCCCGGATGTAGTTTTCCCACGCCCCGGTGGTGGTGACGCGCTTTTCCAGCGGCGCGGCCGCACCGCTGCCCAGCGCGGTCACTTCGCTGAAGGCGATGACGCCGCCGGGCGCTTCGCGGGGCGCGGTGCCGCCGCTGTCCAATGGCGACACATCCCATCGCGGCAGGCCGACCGAATAGGTCAGAAAAACTTCATACACACCGCGTTCCAACCCCAGGCCAAGCACATCCCAGATCGCCTTGCCGCCGGTTTTGCGGAAATCGACGTATTCGCGCCCGCCTTCGGTGTTCGCACCATCGCGGGTCAGAGCGCGGGACGCCGGGAGCGTGTGGGTCAGCGGCGGCGGGACGATCAGACCGACGCCGGCGGCGCGCTCCATGTCAGCAAGCCGCGCCTTGACCTTGCCGGCGGTTTCGTAATCGGCGGCCTCCGCACGCTCGCGCTCCAGCTGGCGCAGGGTGAGCCGGTGGAGGTCGTCGATCACCCGGCTGGCGGCGGCCAGTCCCTTTTCATGTTCCGTGCGGAGCCGGGCCAGCTCTGTGTCCGGGCGCTGAGCAGGAGCGGTCCGCGCGGCCACGGTCAGTGCGATGGCAGCGGCGAGCAGGCGGGCGGTGGCATGGCGGGCGCCGATGAAGCCGGGCAGGGTCATGGCAGGTTGGAGTCACGGGTGGGCACCAGTTTGACGGCCCGGAGCCGGAACAATCCGTCGCCTTCGATGGTCAGTGCGGACAGGCGCAGGCTGGTGGCATGGGCGGTGACGCGCAGAGTGCCGAGCGTCTGGCTGGTAAAATCATCCCAGCTTTTGGTCGGAGTGAGCGTCCGGGTGAGGGAATAAAAGTCTTCCTTGATGAGAATTTTGCCGCCGCTGCCCGGGGCGCAGGCGGTTTCCACGAGCACGTCGTATCCGCCGGTCGGGAGCGGGAAGGGCAGGGCCCAGGACGCGCTCGATGACGTCGTTTTCCAGCCCTCGAGGGCATTGGCTTTGCTGTTCCAGACCACTCCGCCGTCCACCGCCGCCTCCCTGGCGGACAGGATGATCGGTCCTCCCGAGTACGGACGCACCCCCGATTGTTCCGGCGACCGCCGGGCAATCCCGGCCAGCCGCTTCTCGGCCCGCTGACGTTCGTCGCGCACCGCGACCGCGGTGGCGTAATCCCGCTTTTCCGCGCAGCGGCGCTCCAGGCCGAGCAGCTTTTCCCGGTATTGCCGCAGGACCGGAGCCGCCTCGCTGGCCAGCGCCGCCTGATACGCCTGTTGCAGCTCCTTGAGACGCGCCGGTTCGGACGGCTGGCCGGCGGCCACCGAGGCCATAAGCATCAAGGAGACCCGTCCGATCCGTTTCAGCCGGCGCCTCCATGTCCGCGATGTCTGGTGCACGCGCACAGGCTAGGCACCGGGCGGTCCGATGCAATCAGCGAGATGACGTGGCAGGGGGGTTAGAGCCCCGGATGGAGAGTGGGTTATGTCCGTTGATGGGCCCCGGATGGGCACGTCACATTCAGCCGGCAGGCCGTTGCGGTTGTTCATCAGGGCTGGAAACCGCGGACCCAGCGCGCCCCCTTGGCGTGCCCCTTGCGGTGGAGGACCGCCTTTGGACACCGGCGCCGGCGTCGGAGAGGTCCACATGGACGCCTCCCTCGCCCGCAAATACCCCAACACTCCGCGTAAATGGCCCCGGCAGTTCATCTTCCCGGCCACCAAACTCTGCGCACACCGGCGCACCAACATTTGTATCGTGAAAATGCGAAAAGGAGCGGGGAGATAGTGCCGGGCGACTTGCTGGTCAGTGGCGTCGGATCAATTGGCATTCCTTATCTCGTGAAGCCCAATGATAGGTTCTACTTCAAGGATAAGAATATCAGAAGGTCGCCACGGCGGGCGGCACCATCGGGAAGATTTTCGGTCAGGAGAAGAACATCACCACGTATAACCTGGCGCGCATGAACATGCTGCTGCACGGGGTGAAGGACACGGAGTTCGAGATCTTCCACGGCGACACCCTGCTCAACGAGTGGGACATCCTGCGCGAGCTGAACCCGGCAAAGAAGCCGCTCTTCGACACCATCGTCGCCAATCCGCCGTTCCCCTACCGCATCATTCCGGTCGTGGGGGACCCGGCGGTTCCGGCGCGGGTCAGGAGGGGCGGCCGGGAGGGCGGGAGCCGGCGGCCACCGGCGCCGGCCCGGCCAGCGTGAGGAAGTCGCGGTAGTGCAGGACCTCGAGCCGCCGGTCGAGGTGTTCGACGATGCAGGTCAGCGACTCCACCCAGTCACCGGAGTTCAGGTAATGGATGGGACCGACGAATTTGTCAGCCGGGGTGTGGATGTGGCCGCAGATGATGCCGCGGCAGTTTTTTTCGGTGGCCAGCGCCTGGAGTTGTTCCTCGTAGCGGCCGGTGAAGCTGATCGCCTGTTTGACGCGCGCTTTGATCGCCTTGCTCAGCGAGAAGTATTCCTTGCCGCGCAGCCGCCGCCACCAGTTGTAGACGCGGTTGAGGCGCAGGAGCTGGTCGTAGCCGATGGCCCCGAGGTGGGCGACCCAGTGGTAGTTGGTGGTCACCTGGTCAAAGCCGTCGCCGTGGACCACCAGATAATCGCCCTGGGGCGTCTGGTGGACGTGTTCATTGACGATCGAGAGCCCGGCGAGCCGCATCGGCAGGAAGCGGTGGAGCAGGTCGTCGTGGTTGCCGCGGAGGTAGACGACTTCGGTATTTTCTTTCTCCAGCTTGCGGAGAACAAGGCGGATGAAGCGCGTGTGGGCGGTCGTCCAGTTGTTGCGGCGGCGCGAGAGGTGCCAGGCGTCGATGATGTCGCCATTGAGCACGAGTTTTTCGCACCGGCTGCGGCGGAGCAGGTCACAGACCTCGTGCACCTTGCAGTCGGGCGTGCCGAGGTGCACGTCGGACAGGAAGAGTGTCTTGAAGCGGATGAAGCGCGGGGAGGGCGTTCGGGGATCGGAGGTCATGAGCCTGAGGTTGTATGGAAGATCATATCGGCAAATCACGGATTGGCGAGCCCGAGGCGTGTGCCGGTTTTGCCAGATCCCGTGAGGAGCGGGGCGGGGAGGCCGGGACCGGCAAAGTTGTCTTCCGGGGTTTATTGCCGGTTGAAATCGGACGCGCGTCCCGCGTAGGTGCGGCCCCCGCATGAACGACACCCCGGTCATCGAAGCGATCCACCTGCGCAAGACCTTCGGCGAGACGGTGGCGCTGGAGGACCTGTCGCTGTCGCTGCCGCGCAACGAAATCCTCGGCCTGCTCGGGGTCAACGGGGCCGGCAAAACGACCGCGCTGAATATCCTGCTCGGGCTGACCACGCCGACCAGCGGCTCGCTGCGCCTTTTCGGGCGGGAGCTGAGGACCCACCGGGTCGAGATCCTGCGCCGCTGCAATTTCGCCTCGGCCTACGTCGCGCTGCCCGGCAACCTGACCGTCGGTCAGAACCTGTGGACGTTCGCCCAGCTCTACGGCGTGAAAAACCACCGCGCCAAGGTGACCGAACTGCTGGAGCACCTGGAAATCCCGCACCTGCGGAAACGGGTCACCGGCCAGCTCTCGGCGGGCGAGGCCACCCGCGTGCAGCTGTGCAAGGCATTTCTCAACGATCCGGAGCTGCTGCTGCTTGACGAACCGACGGCCAGCCTTGATCCGGACATTTCCGACAAGGTGCGCACCTTCATCCGCGCCCGGCAGCGCGAGCGCCAGACCTCCATTGTGTATACATCGCACAACATGCGCGACATCGAGGAGGTCTGCGACCGCCTGCTCTTCATTCACAAGGGCCGGGTGGTAGCCGCCGGCACGCCGGCCGAGGTCCTCGCGCTCTTTCAGCGGGATTCGCTGGAGGACGTGTTCATCCAGATCGCGCGCAGCGAGGCCGGCGACGTCTTTGCGGCGGCGCCCGCCCCAAAATGACCGGCTGGCCGGCTCCCGTCGACCCATGAACCCACGCATCGTTTTTGCCCTCGTCTGCCGCTATCTGTTCCTGTACACGCGGAACTGGGTGCGCCTGGCCGAGGTGGTCTTCTGGCCGACCATGGAGCTGGTCACCTGGGGGTTTCTGACGCGCTACCTCGATTCGAAAATGGGCGGGGGCGAAGCCGGGCCGTTCACCTGGCTGCTCGGCGGGGTGATTTTCTGGGACGTGATGTTCCGGTCTCAGCAGGGAGTGGCCCTGTCGTTCCTCGAGGACGTCTGGACCCGCAACCTGCTCAACATTTTTGTCGCCCCGGTCCGGCCGGCCGAATACCTCGCCTCCGCCTTCGGCATCGGCCTGGTCCGTATCGCCATCACCGTGCTCATCCTGTGGTCGCTCTCCTGGGTGTTTTTCCGCTTCAACCTGCTCGACATCGGCCCGGCCCTCGTCCCGTTCTTCGGATGCCTGCTGGTCTTCGGGTGGGCCATCGGGATGTTCGCCACCGCCCTGATCATGCGGTTCGGCCAGGCCGCTGAAAACCTGGCGTGGGCCGTGCCCTTCCTGATCCAGCCGCTGACCGCCGTCTATTACCCGGTGGCCGTCATGCCCGGCTGGCTGCAATGGGCCGCCCTCACCCTGCCCAGCACCCACGTCTTCGAAGGCATGCGCGGCGTTATGGCCGGCCTCGGCTTCTCCTGGTCCCACTTCGCCTGGGCCGTCGCCCTCAATGCCGTCTTCCTCCTTCTCGCCGCCCTCTTCTACGGCCGCACCCTCGCCACCGTGCGCGCCAAAGGCCTGCTCACCAAGGTGGCCACCAATTGAGACAGGTGAAAAAAACGCATGCCGGGCTGCGGTGTGCCGATACGGTGGACGAGTGATCCAGACCTCATCGGACGACGACGACATCTCCGAGTTTCTCCGGCGCCCGGAGGACCCGGGCTTCGGGGAAAAGAAGAAGGACATTCCCGGCGGGTTGTGGCAGAAGTGCCCGGCCTGCGGGGCGGTGGTCCATCAGTTGCAGCTTGCCGAGAACCAGCGGATCTGCCCGAAATGCGATCATCATTTCCCGGTGGCGGCGCGGGAGCGCCTGCTGGCGTTGTGTGACGAGGGGAGCTTTCAATCGATGGACGATCATCTGGAGACGATTGATTCGCTCGGGTTCAAGGACTATGCGGCGAAGGTGAAGAAGTACCGCCAATCGACCGGTCTGAACGACGCGGTCTTGAGCGGCCGCGGGCGGATTGACGGAGTGCCGGTGGTTCTGGCGGCGATGGATTTCCGTTTTCTGGGGGCCTCGATGGGCAGTGTGGCCGGGGAAAAGATCACGCGGGCGATCGAGGCGGCGACACAGGAGGGTAAACCGGTCATCATTTTTTCCGCCAGCGGCGGGGCGCGGATGCACGAGGGGATTCTGTCGTTGATGCAGATGGCGAAGACGAGTGCGGCGCTGGCGCGGCATCATGATGCCGGACTGGCCTTTCTGTCGGTGCTGACGCATCCGACGTTCGGCGGGGTGACCGCGAGTTTTGCCACGCTCGGGGATCTGATTCTTGCCGAGCCCGGGTGCATGATCGGATTTGCCGGGCCGCGGGTGGTGAAGGAGACGACGCATCAGAATCTGCCGGCGGGTTTTCAGACGGCGGAATTTCTGCTGGAGCACGGGTTGATTGATTTTATTGTCGATCGCCGGCAGATGCGGACGAAGATTTCGCAGGTGCTCCGGTATGTGGGAGCCGGTCGATGATCCGGCCGGGTGAGGCGGGGTGGTGGTCCGGGGGAATGAGCCGTCGGCGCCTGCTGGGCGGGGTGGCGGCGGCACTGCCGACGGTGGCACGGGGGCTGGCGGCGCGCGGGCCGGAGCAGCCGTTGGCCGCGACGCTGGAAGACTTGAGCGGGCGGGGCGGGCTGCCGGCGTTGGCGGCGGTGGCTTTTCGCGGGCGGCGGGTTCTGGAGGTGGCGGTGAGCGGACGGCGGGTGCGGACCGCCCCGGAAGTGCCGGTCACGCGTGACGACCGTTTTCATGTCGGTTCGATCACGAAATCGATGACCGCGGTACTGGCGGCCCGTCTGGTGGAAGCGGGCCGGTTGCGTTGGGACAGTACGCTGGGCGAGGTGCTGGCGGGCTGGCCGTTGCACCGGCGGGTGCGGCCGGTGACGATGTGGCAGTTGCTTCGGCACCGGAGCGGGTTGCGCCGGGACATTCCGGACGGCTTGTATGAGAAGTTGCGGCTGAGTGATCTGGCGCCGGTGGAGCAGCGTCGGGAGCTGGCCCGGGTGATGCTGGCCGGCCCGCCGGCGCGTGATCCGGAGACGGCTTATGAATATTCCAATGCCGGATACACCATGGCGGGCCTGATGCTGGAGACAGTGGCGGGTCGGCCCTGGGAGGAATTGATCACGCGCGAGCTTTTTGAGCCGCTGGGCATGAAATCCGCCGGATTCGGGGCGCCGGCGAAAGATCCGGAGAAGGTGGATCAGCCATGGGGGCACCGGTCCGACGGCACCCCGGTGCGGCCGGGGCCGCAGTCGGACAATGTTCCGGCGATCGGACCGGCGGGCACGGTGCACCTGAGCCTGCCGGATCTGACGCGGTATGCGCAGTGGCATCTGGGCGGGGCCGCCCCGCGGCCCGCCCTGATCACGGGCGACTCGCTGGCGCGCCTGCACGGGGTGGGCCGGCCGGACGATTATTATGGCGGCTGGATCCGGGCCGCGCGTCCGTGGGCCGGGGGGCAGGCGATCACGCATACCGGAAGCAACACCTTGTTTTTTGCGGTGGTGTGGCTGGCGCCGGCGCGTGATTTCGGGGTGCTGGCGGCGTGCAATCAGGGCGGCGAGGCGGCGGAAAAAGCCTGTGATGCCGCCTGCGCGCACCTGATCGGGCGCCACGGATGAAATGCCTCTTCCACTTGGCGGCGGGCCGGGCCTCGCCATATTCAGCCTTCTGAGATGTCGATCCCGCCGCTCCCCAGTCCCCGACCCCTTGACCCGCTTCCGCCGCCGGCGGCGGAAGTGGCGAACGAGTATGTGGATTCGGGGGCCCGGGCGATTGATCTGAGTGATCGACCGGTGGCCGACAATTTGCGGGAGATCATGGCAAGTTCGCCCCGGATGCCGTTGCCGCCGCCGCTGCCGCCGGCGGGTCCGGTTTTTGTCAACCGGCATGGCACCCTGGCGGTACTCGGGCTGTTGCATCTGGTGTTGGCGTTCGTGCTGGCGGGGGAAACGGTGTGGCACCTGGTGACCGGCGGATGGGCGGCGTTGGCGCAGGATGCACCGGAACGGGCGCGGCTGCTGGTGGTGAATACGGTGGGGGCGGCCGGTACGCTGGTGCTCGGGATCGGGCTGATTCTGGCGCGTCGCTGGGCCCGTGCGCTGGCGTGGGCGTGGTGGCTGCAGGGAGTCCTCTGGATGGTGGTGAGCGCCGGGGCGATCAATGCCAACAACGCGCCGGAATTCACGGCGAAGCTGTCTCCCTTTGATTCCACACCGGCCTGGCAGTATCTGGCGGGACTGGGCGGGGTGGCGGTCGCTTTCTGGCTGTTGATGCTGCTGCTCGGTCATCGCAACGTGCGTTTGACTTGTGAGCAGGCGCAGCCGCAGCCCGACTGGACGGATCGGCGTTCGGGGGCGGAGCTGCTGTTGATCTGGTTGCTGGTGGACCGGGCGGTCCAGTGGGCCGGGCTGGCCACCCACCACGACTGGCCGTGCTGGGGCGTCTGGCGTTCCGATCAGGCTCCGTGGGTCTGGGGCGGGGCGGCGCTGGCGGCGGCGGGTGCCGCGGTGCTGGTCGGGTGCGGCCGTGCCGCCGGGGCCTGGCTGGCCGCGGGGCTGGCGGTGGCGGCGGCCTCGTCGGTGGCGACGACCGCCCTGCATCAGCCGGTGGAAACATTTTCGGCGGTCTGGGGCGACTGGGCGTTCGGTCTGCGTGGCGGGCTGGTTTACACGGCGACCGAGGCATTCCTGATTCTGGTGGTGGCCGGTGCGGCCATGCGGGCGCGGCGGCGACGGCGGGTTGCGCCGGCTGCCGGCAGCGGCCACTGAATGGCCGAATGTATGAAACCTGAAGCCCCGATTGAATTCTTCAACCGCCGAACCGGCCGCGTCGAGGCCGAGCGGGTTTATGGCGAGGCGTTTCTGCGGTGGATTTACGGACGTCCGCTGGGGCGGGTGGCGTTGCACACGCTGGTGAAGCGGGCCGGGTTTTCCCGGTTTTACGGCTGGCTGATGGACTCGGAGCGCAGTCGCGAGATGATTGCGCCATTTGTTGAGAAGTATGACCTGGATCCGGCGGACTTTGCCGACGAGGTCGGGTCGTTCGCGAGCTTCAACGCGTTTTTCCATCGTCGGCTGCGCCCCGGGGTGCGCCCGGTGGATGAGGATCCGGATGCGGTGGTTTTTCCGGCGGACGGGCGGCACCTGGCGGTGCCTGACATTGCGGCGATGGAGGGGTTTTTCGTCAAGGGACAGACGTTTGACCTGGCGGCCTTGCTCGGGGATGCGGGATTGGCGGAGCGGTTTGCCCGCGGCTCACTGGTGTTGTCGCGGCTGTGTCCGGTCGATTACCATCGGTTTCATTTCCCGGTCTGCGGGGTGCCGGGGGTGCCGCGTCTGCTTCCGGGGCCGTTGTTTTCGGTGAGCCCGCTCGCCTTGCGGCGTCGGTTGGCGTACCTCTGGGAGAACAAGCGGATGCTGACCCGGATTCAGACCGAGCGGTTCGGACTCGTCCTGGTCCTGGAAATCGGCGCCACCAATGTCGGCAGCATGGTGGAGACGTTCCGGCCCGGCCTCCCCGTCGCCAAGGGGGCGGAAAAAGGCTATTTCCGTTTCGGCGGGTCCTCGGTCATCACGGTTTTCGAGCCGGGGCGGGTGCGACTGGCGCCGGACCTGATGCGCGAGTCCGCGTGCCATCGGGAGCTGTATGCGTGGGTCGGTGAACCGATGGGGTGGCGGGCGGGCTGATGCGGACGGGGCCCCGGGGAGGCCGGAGGCGGTCCGGTTCTTGAGCGATAAAACCTGATGCGGCCTCACGAACGACCTGATGGTGGCGGCGGGCGGGGCCTGACGATTGGTCGGTGACAAACGGGCGCAGACGCGTGAGAAATGCGCCCATCATGAAAACGACGCGCCGATCATTTTTGCGTGCCGGGTCCGCTGCGGCGGCCGGCCTGGCCTTTCCGACCTTTGTTCCCTCAAAAGTCTTTGCGGCCTCGCCGAACGGGAAAGTCCGTCATGCGGCCATCGGCTGTTCCAACCAGGCGTGGAGCGATCTGCAGACGCTGGTGGGCAGCGGGAAGCTGGAGGTGGTGGCGCTGTGTGATGTGGATGAGAACGTGGCGGCCGAGGCGCGCGCGGCTTTCCCCGGGGCCCGGTTTGTGCGGGACTGGCGGGTGCTGCTGGGTGAGATGGCCGACCAGTTTGATTCGGTGAATGTGACGGTTCCCGACCACATGCATGCACCGATGGCGTTGGCGGCGATGAAGCAGGGCAAGCATGTGTATTGCCAGAAGCCGCTGACGCGCACGATTGCCGAGGCGCGGGCACTGGCGGAGGCCGCCGGGGGGCGCGGGCATCTGGTGACGCAGATGGGCAACCAGATTCAGTCGGAGTATGAATACCGCGCGGCGGTCGAGCTGTTGCGCAGCGGGGTGATCGGCAAGGTGAAGGAGATCCATGCGTGGACATCCGCGACCTTCCCGCAGCGGGGACGTCCGGCCGGTGAGGATCCGGTGCCGGCCGGGCTGGACTGGGACCATTGGCTCGGGGTGGCGCCGGTGCGGCCGTACAAAAAGGACGTGTATCACCGGTTCAACTGGCGCGGATGGCAGGATTTCGGGGGCGGCCCGATCGCCGATTTCTGCTGTCACATTCTTGATACGCCGTTCAAGGCGCTGGATCTGGTGCCGCCGGTTTCGGTGCAGGCTGAGGTGCCGTCGGAGTGGGCGGATTCCGAGGAATTCCGGCGCGAAAACTGGCCGGACTGGGCGATTTACCGGTATGAATTTGCCGGCAACGCGCGCACGGCCGGCCCGTTGCCGGTGACGTGGTATGACGGCGGCAAGCAGCCGGATCCGGCGTTGTTCCAGGGGGCGACGATTCCCGGTGGCGGGGCGTTGTTCATCGGGGAGGAGGGGCGTCTGTTGCTGCCGCATTTTGCCACGCCGCAGGTGCTGGGACGCAAAGTCCAGCTGCCCAAGCTCGAGCCGCGCAACCACTACCATCATTTTGTCGAGGCCATCCTCAGTGAGGGCAAGGTGAAGACGACCTCCCCCTTCAGCTACGGGGCGCCGCTCACCGAAACCGGTCTGCTCGGCACCATTGCGGCGCGCTTCCCCGGCCGGAAACTGGAATGGAACAGCGCGGCCATGACCTTTGCCGGCCACGAGGCGGCGACCGCACTGGTGCGTCCGAAGTACCGGGAGGGGTGGAGCGTGGAAGGCCTGGGCTGAGAGGGGGCGGCGCCGCAGGGCGCGCTTTTGGGGCGGGGCGCAACGGGCGCGCCTTTGGGGCGGCGCGGCGCGGGAAACGCCGACGGGGCCCGGGTGGTTTAGAAAGAATCACCGAGACCCGCCGCCTCGGCGACGATGTCATCGTCCCAGCAAACGAACCGGATGACCATGGGCCGGCAGCAGACCTCGCAATCGTAGTCCACGGTGCAGGGGGTTTCGTCCGGGGAGGGGGCGGCCACCTCGAATTCCTCGAAGCAGGACGGACAGGTGACCGGGGTCAGGCAGGCCATGGGATCAGTCGCGGGAAGTCGGGGTGATCTTGAGGGTGACGCGGGAGCCGCTGCGGTTGACGATGATTTCCGTTTCGGCGTTGACCTTGAGTTCGCCGAGGATGGCGGTGTAGTCGTAAATGTTGAGGATGTCCTTGCCGCCGAGGCCGACGATGATGTCGCCGCCGCGGACACCGGCTTTGGCGGCCGGGCCGACCGGGGAGACGCCGCTCAGTTTGACGCCGGGCTCGTCGCCCTGGCTGTAGTCGGGCACGGTGCCGAGGTACGCCCGCATGGCGGCGCGTTGTCCCGGTTGTCCGCCGGTCTGGTATTCCTTCCAGGCCGGGGCCTCGGCGGCGGTGGCGAGGTCGCGGGCGATCAGGCCCATCAGGCGGGCGACCTTGGCGGCGCCTTCGTAGTTGATTTTGTCGGCGGTGTCGGTCGGCCGGTGGTAATCGTCGTGATTCCCGGTGAAGGCATTGAGAATGGGCACGCCGCGCGGGTAGAAACTGGTGGTGTCGGTGGGGGCGTAGCAGTCGCTCTGGAGAGTGAGCGGCAGGCCGACCGGCACATTGCGTTTTTCGATCTGCGGTTTCCACCAGTCGGATGACCCGAGCCCCTGGAGGACGAGCGACTTTTCGAGGCGGCCGATCATGTCGAGATTCAGGCAGGCGGCGAGCACGCCGTCGAGTTTGGCACCGTCCTCGCCTTTGGTTTCGCGGGCGAGGGATTTGGCGAAGTGGGTCGATCCGAGCAGCCCGGCTTCCTCGCCGGACCAGAGGGCGATGAGCACGTCGCGTTGGAGTTCGAGCCGGCCCGAGGATTTTTCCGTGGCGAGCCACTGGGCAATTTCGAGGGTGCCGGCGGAGCCTGAGGCGTTGTCATCGGCGCCGAAGTGGATCAGGCCTTTTTCCGTGTCGGTGGCGCGGGAGCTGCCGCCGAATTCGCGGCCGAGGTGGTCGATGTGGGCGCCGATGAGCAGGGCGGGGGCCGGGCCCGGGGTGGAGGCGGGGACGGTGGCGGGCAGCCGGGCGAGCACGTTGCGGCCGGTGCGTTTTTCCTGTTTGAGGTCGATGGTGGCGGCGAGGCTGAGCCCTTTGATTTCGAAGCCTGCGACCGGCTGTCCCTGGTCGAGTTCGTTGTGCAGTGCCTGGAGGTCTTTGCCGGCGAGGGCGAGCCAGGATTTCGCCAGCGCGTCGGTCACGGAGACGGCGGCCAGGCCGGAACCGGCCAGCGAGGCGTCGAAAGTGAGCGGCACCAGTTGTTCGCGCACCTTGGAATTCGGGCCGCTGACGACGATCAGGCCGCGGGCGCCGCGTTGGCGGGCGGTCATGGCTTTGAACCTCAGGCTGCTGGCCTGGATGAAGCGGCCGCGCTGGTTCTGGGGAATGCCGTCGGGCTGGTACCTGAGCACCATGACCCATTTGTCTTTCACATCGAGGTGGAAATACGATGAATACGCGGGGGCATCCGGTCCGTCGTCGGACAGCTCGATGCCGTAACCGGCGAAGACGACGGGGAGTGCTTCGGTCCGTCCGACGGTGGAAAACGAGAGCGGCCGCCAGTCGGTATCGACCACCGGGGCGGCCGGCGCGGGAGCGGCGGCGTCCGACTTGCTGGCGGCGAGGGCGTTGTCGGCACCGAGTTCCACGCCGGCGGTAAACTCGAATGGCTGGAACCATGAACCACCATCACCGGCGGGCTCGAGGCCGAAGGAGGCCAGGGTTTGGGCGGCGTAATCGGTGGCGAGCTGTTCGCCGCGGGTTCCCGGCAGCCGGCCTTCCATGGCTTCCGAGGCGAGGGTGGTGACATGGACCTTCATGTCTTCCGCGGTGATGGCGGCGGCGAGTGTGGTGGCCGGGGCCGGGGTGGCCGGGGCCGGGGCCGGCGTTGTTCTCTCTCCGAAGAGGGCGCGCCGGGCGGCCTGGTGATTCCAGTCAGCGAGGAAGATCTGGCTGGTTTTTTCCGCGGTGCGGGTACTGGTCCAGGCGATTGTTGTCCCGTCCGGCGAGAAGCTGGGCAGTCCGTCGAAGCCGGGGGTGTCGGTGACGCGGACCGGATCGTGCCGCCCCTCGGCATCGACCATGTAGAGCTCGAAGTTGTCGAACCCCTGGAGATTGGTGGAAAACACGAGGTATTCACCGCTGGGGTGGAAAAACGGGGCCCAGGACATGGCGCCGAGGCGGGTGATCTGGCGCTGGTCGGTGCCATCGGTCTTCATGGTCCAGATTTCCGCGCGTTCCCCTTTGTCGTCGAACCGGCGCCAGCAGATCCGGCTGCCGTCGGCGGAAAAGAACGGTCCGCCGTCGTATCCGGGGGCATCGGTGAGCCGTCGGACCCCGGTGCCGTCGGCATTCATGATGTAAATGTCGCAGAAGAATTGTTTGTCGATCTCCAGCCGTTCCTTTTCCCCGGCGGTCAGTTCGCGGGAGTAGGCGTCGCGGTTGCTGGCAAAGACGATGAAGCGGCCATCCGGGGAGAAGGCGCCTTCGGCGTCGTAGCCGCGGGTGTCGGTGAGACGTCGGAGCGGTGACGGCGTTTCGGACGGTTGGGTTGTGGTGGCGTAGAGTTCGAAGGTGTCGTCGTAGTCCCAGGCGTAGCGTCGTTGGGTGCCGGAAGCGCGTTCCTTCAATTCGCCTTCCTGTTTCTCCCTGGCGGTGTTGTCCTCGTGGGTGCTGGCGAAAAGGATGGTCTGCCCGTCCGGGTGGATCCAGGCGCAGGTTGTCTTCCCGACACCGGGCGAGACGCGGGTGGTGTCGCCGGTTTCCAGGTCCATGAGATAGATCTGGTAGAACGGATTGCCCGGCTCGCGTTCCGACTGGAAGACGAGTTTGCGGCCGTCGGCGGAGAAATACCCTTCGCCGGAGCGGCGGCCGTCGAGGGTGAGCTGGCGGGGGTTCCGGAGCAGGTCGGATTCGGCGGCGGGCAGCCGGGCGGCGGCGGCGGCGACGGCGAGGATGACGGCGGCGGCGCGGGTGCCCGCGGGCCGGGAGAATCGACGGAATGAGGGCATGGGCATGCGGAGAGTATTCGTTTGCGGAGGCCCGGAGGAAACGCAGGATTTTTCTTATGGTGGGCGGGGGCGGTTTGTTTTGCGGCGGTTCCCGGGGCGGGTGGAGTTGACGGGGCGGGCGGAGTGGACGTTGGTGGTGTTTGGCTTCCATGCTTCGCAGTCTCCTCAAATCCAAAATCCACCGGGCCACCATCACCGCGGCCGAAGTGGATTACGAAGGCAGCATCAGCGTCCCCCGCGATCTGATGGAGGCGGCGGATCTGTGGGAAGGTGAGAAGGTGCTGGTCGCTTCCATTACCAGCGGGGCGCGCCTGGAAACCTACGTCATTCCCGATGAACCCGGCAGCGGGCGTCTCATCATCCGCGGCGGGGCGGCTCATTTGATCGGGGCCGGCCATCTGGTGACCCTGCTGGCATTCACCTGGAGCGAGTCACCGGTAGTCCCGAAGCGCATCCTCTGCGGCCCGGGCAATGCCATCAAAAAACCGCGGGGCCGGAAGTCCTGAACGAGAGGCGGGGCCGGCCGTGCCGCCCCCGGCGGTGGAAGTCGGGCGTTGGCCGGGTGGCGGATCACCAGTCGACCTCGACCTGCTGGGGACGGCCGAAGCGGTCGAGGTAGCGGACATGGCCGTGCTGGCGGCCGAACTCGTGGACCGCCTTGGTCACCTTGACGTCGTAGGCGCAGTATCGGGCGATTTCGAGGACCTTGCCCTCGCGCCACCAGCGGATGGCTTCGATGCCGTCGGCGGTTTTGCCGACGCCGAGGCTGGCGGTGGCGACTGATTCGAGTTTGAGGCGGTGGCCAAGGCGGGTTTCGAGGTCGATGAGCAGGTCGAGATTCACCGTCTGGCTGAGCAGGTCCCACATGGTGTACGGCTGGAGGACGGCGAGGTCGAAGCCGACGTGATTGAAGCCGACGACGAGGTCGGCGGCGCGCAGTTCATCGGCGAGGTCGGCGGCGGTGGCTTCGTGGTAGATCTTGTATGATCCGGTGGCCGTACTGTAGGTCACACCGATGGAGACCCCCATTTTGTCCTTGTGGGCCCAGCCGCCGACGTCGCTGGCGAGCCGCTGAGTTTCGAGGTCGAAGTAAACGATGTTCGGATCGGGCATGGTGGATGCGGGGAAGCGGGGCTCAGTCCGCGGGCAGGGTGGCGGGCGGGCGGCCTTGGCGGTAGGCGTCGCGGACGGCGGCGCGTTGTTGTTCGATCTGGGAGCGGACCTCCGGCGGCAGGTTGGCCGGGAGCGGCTGGCTGATGACGAGCAGGGATTTGGCGGCGACGTAGACGCCGAGGGCGGCGGCGAAGACGATCCAGGCGGCCGGCCTGGGGGCGGCGTGGATGAGCCGGGTGCTGACGAGGTGATCCCAGACCATGCGGCCGTTCTGGAGGAAGAGCATGAGGGAAATGAGCGAGCCGAAGAGGGCCCACTGCGAGTGACCCAGCCCCCAGGCGAAGACCCAGATGAAAAACGCGCGCTTGAGCGCGTTCATGAACGGGGGCAGCCCGCCGTCGACCGAGCGCAGGTGGAGATTGAAGAGCCATTTGCCCGGAGTGGTGCCGAAACGCGAGAGCAGCCAGGCTTCGACCCCGACCCAGGCCAGCGACTGCAGCGGCACGAACCAGAAGCTGATCAGGGTGGGAAAAGTGAAGGCGGTGGGCGGGAGCAGGCCGGTGGCGGCGCCGGCCCCGCATACCAGCGAGAACCAGAGCATGGTGTCGAAGCAGCGGGCCAGAAACCGCGGCAGGGCGCGCCGGCCGAAGAGGTGCCACTTGGTATCGGAGACGGGCGGACGGTGTCCGCGGACGGTTTCCGGGAAGGCGTGGGTGGCGGGTGCGCGCGGGGCCTCCGGCGGGCTGTCTTCATCGGCGGCGTCGGCCGGCGGCGGTGGCGGCGAAGGTGATGGGAGGTAGGGCGCGATGGCATCGATCTCGCGGAGCGGCCGCCAGGTATCCAGGCCGCTGTGCCAGCCGAGGTCGGCCGGGGAGGCCTCGCCGCGGTCGAGCATTTCCTTGACCTGGAAAACGCGGAAAGGGCCGCGCTGGGTTCCGTTCTGGGTGAGGTAAAAATCCATGGGGGATGCCGGGGTGGCGTGGGTGGCGTGGGTGGGCGCTTATTCCGAGCGGAGGGCCTTGGCGGGGTCCTGGCCGGCGGCCATGAGGGCGGGGATGACGCCGGCGAGGGTGCTGACGATCATGGAGATGCCGCAGATGACGAGCAGATTGCCGGCTTGCACGTCGCTGGGTATTTCACTGATCCCGTAGACGGCGGGGTCGAGGATTTCCACCCCGAAGAGGCGGGAGACGAGGTCTTTGACCTGCATGCGGAAGTGCAGGAAAACGAGACCGCCGAGCACGCCGAGCACGGTGCCGAGGAACCCGACGATGATTCCCTGCTGGACGAAGACGGCGATGATCTGGGAGAGGCGGGCGCCGAGCGAGCGGACCACGCCGATTTCCTTGCGTTTGTGGATGGCGACGGTGGCGAGGGTCACGATGATGCAGAAGGCGGCCACGATCATGATGAGCAGCAGCAGGACGTAAAGCATGCCGCGCTCGCTCTCCACGGCATCGAAGTACGCCCGGTTGCGTTCGCGCCAGGTATCGCAGGTCCAATGCTGGGGCAGGGCGCGTTCGATGGCGTCGCGGTAGCGGCCGACCTGCAAGGCGTCGGGGGTGGTCACGCCGAGGTAGTCGATGCCACCACCCTTGACCATCATTTCCGCGCCGACGTGCAGCGGGATAAAGACCGGGACCAGCCGCTGCGGGGTGCGGAAAATGCCGCTCACGGTGAGTTCGGCCGGCTGCACGACCTGCTTCATTTTTTCGAACCAGTCTTCGGCCTCGCCGCGTTCCTCCGCGGGAGTTTTTTCCCATTCGTCGATCATGCGGTACGCTTCCTCGGCGTTGCGAAACGACTGTACGGTGATGGTGTCGCCGACGCTGACACCCAGCTGCATGGAGAGGTCTTCGGAGATGACGGCGTTGTCGGATTCGAGGTCCGGAGTGCCCTCGATGAGACGGAGTTTTTGTTCGAGGCCGGCGGTTCGCGGGTCGACGGCGTGGAGCTGGATGGGAATGAGCGATCTGGTGCCGTCGGGGCGCGGGATTTCCACCGTGCCGGGGACCTCGATGACCGGGCTGACGGCGGTGACGTCCCCCCCGAGGTCACGCAGGGCGGCGGCGACGGCGCGCCAGTTGGGGCGGGCGTCCTCGGTGGTTTCCGGCGGGAGCGGGTGTTCGATGGCGACGATGTGGGGCTCGAAGTTGAGCAGTTCCTCGCGGATTTTGTTCTGGATGCCGTTGATCACGCTCATGACCACGACGAGCGCGCCGACGCCGAGCATGACGCCCATCACGCAGAAAAGGGTGATGGCGGAAATGACCGAGCGCTTGGGCTTGAGGTAGCGCAGCGCGAGGAACAGGGAAAATGGCATGGACAGCGGGAATGGCGGCGGCGGCGGGCGGCGGGTGGCAGCAGACCGGCCTCGACCTTGGCGGGCGGGCGGGACCTGTCAAAACCCCTCGGGGGCGGGGGACAACAGGGAATTGGTGGTTAACCGGGGAATCGGCGGTTAGGGTGGCTCCATGGTTTTCAGGATTCTGATTCCGGGGGTCGCCGTGACGGTGTGCGGCCTGCTGTCGGCCGTGAGTGCGGCGGAGCCGGTGGCGGGCGAGGCGGCGA
Organism: Verrucomicrobiales bacterium; assembly: GCA_023253495.1. GTDB lineage: Bacteria > Verrucomicrobiota > Verrucomicrobiia > Verrucomicrobiales > V1-33 > CAJBME01. The sequence continues at coordinate 419 of JALRGF010000409.1, read as the reverse complement.
AACCTGAAGCGGCCACGGTGGAGGCGGTGGCGTCGGCGGCGCGTCGGTCGGTGGTGACGTTGAGGCAGGCGGATCGGGCTGATGGTGATGGCGGAGTGGGCACGGGGTTTGTGGTGGGGGAGGGGTGCATTGCGACCAATTTTCATGTGATCGGGCAGGGGCGGGCGGTGCGGGTGGAGTGGCCGGGCGGCGGGGTGACCGAGGCGACCGCGATTCACGCGTGGGATCGGGCGATGGATCTTGCGGTGGTGGAGGCGGCGGTGCCGGAGGGTCGGAGCTGGGCGGATTTTCCCGCGCTCGGCGTGAGGGGCTTCCTGCCGGGAAGCGTATCGTTCGATCATCCGCCCGCAGCGAACGTCCAGCGAAGACGGATGGACGGCTCCGAGCGGCGGTGGGCGTGACGACCGCTCGTCGGCTCC